>JBBSOM010000282.1:0-4925 GCA_038259715.1 Longimicrobiales bacterium | reverse complement strand
GCGCGTCCACCGACCCTGCGCGTGTGGCCGCCGCCGTGGTCGACGCACTCCGACTTGCGCTCGTGGGGCGCTGGACCGAGGGTGACTATCGTCCCGAGGAAAAACGGCGTGCGGGGGAACTGGTGGACGCCCGCTACGGACGGGACCTCTGGACATGGCGGTGCTGACGGACTTCGGGCGATGGACTCGTCGGCCCTACACACGGAGCGCGCGGATGGTGAAGGTCCCGACGGGACGGCGATGTGTGGCGGTGTTGGCGCTCCTTGGCGCGGGCGCGTGCGGCGATCGGCCGCCAGACAGTCGCGGCGAGGGGACCGCGTCGGCATTCTGCGGTCGGGTGGAGCCCCGCGTTGCCGCGTATCTGGATTCAGTGGCGCGCGCCCATCCGGTCACCGACTCGTCACGCTATGGGGGGACGCTGGTCGTCGGAGGGGTCGCCGAGCTTCCCGGAGGCATGAATCCGGCGGTCTCGACGGACTACACCGGTACGCAGTACCAGCAGTTCGTGCTCCTCATGACCCTGGTGCGCTACAATGCCCACCTGGAGGCCGAGCCGTATCTCGCGCGTTCGTGGGCCGTCAACGCGGACACCACGGAGTTGACCTTCCACCTCCGCGACGATGTCTTCTGGCATGACGGGGTGCGGACCGACGCCAACGATGTCGCGTTCACTTTCCGGACGGTCACCGATCCCGAGACAGGCTTCCCCAACCCCGCATACTGGGACGAGTACGACAAGAGCGCGGAGGGGATGACGGTGGTCGACGACACCACCATCGCCTTCCAGATCCATCCGCACGCCGACTTCATGGACCCGTGGCGGGCCACGGCCATCCTTCCACGCCACCTGCTGGAGGATGTGCCGGCGAGTCAACTCGCGACGCACCCATACAACGACCAATGCCCCGTGGGGAACGGTCCGTTCGCGTTCTCCGAGCACCGGCTGAACGATCGCTGGGTCTTCCAGGCGAACCCGGGCTTTCCGGAAGGACTGGGCGGCCGTCCGTACGTCGATCGGTTGGTGCACCGGATCATTCCGGAGCAGACGACGCTTCTGACCGAGTTCCTCACGGGTGGGATTCAGGTGTTCGTCGGTGCGCAGCCGGACCAGGTATCGGAGATGGAGGACAACCCATCCGTGCAGTTGATGACGTTCGACCACCGCGAGGCTGCGTTCGTCGCGTGGAACTCGCGGCGTCCGCAACTCTCCGATGCGCGGGTACGTCGGGCGCTCACGCTTGGGGTGGACCGGGCCGGGATCGTCGAGGCCGTCCTCCAGGGATACGGTACCGTTGCCAATTCCACGGTGCCGCCGGCTTACTGGCAATACGATCCGTCCGTGCTCCCGGACATGCCCTACGACCCGGATCGCGCTCGAGCCCTCCTCGACGAGGCCGGGTGGAAGGACCGGGACGGAGACGGGGTGCGCGAGAACGCCAAAGGCGAACCTCTGCATATCACGATCAAGTACAACCAGGGTAGCCGTCAGCGGCAGAGCATCGCGGAGTTGATGCAGGCCCAACTCCGCCAGATCGGCGTCGACATCGACGTGCGGGTCGTCGACGTACTCACGCTGCGCCAGCAGCTCTTCACACCTGAACGTGACTTCGACGGGGTGGTGCTCTCGTGGGTGGTGGAGTTCCGTCTGGACGACCGGGACCTCTTCGATTCGAAACGCATCGACGGTCCCTGGGCGCTGTCCGGAACGCGGAATCCCGAGTTGGACCGCCTGTTGGACACCCTGCAAACCGTGGTCGATCGGAGGGCGGCGAAGCCTCTGTGGGACAAATACCAGCGCCTCCTTGTCGAGGAGCAACCGTACACGTTCCTCTACTTCGTCCGCCGCATCATGGCCGTGCGGAACAGCGTGCACGGGGTCCACGTCGATGCCCGCGGGGAGTGGCAGAGCGCGCCGGAGTGGTGGATGGACCCCTCCGCCCGATGAACACCGCCACGCGTCACTGACACCACCATGACGCGCTACGTCGTGCGCCGCCTGCTCCTCGCCATTCCGCTCGTGCTCGGCGTCGCCACGCTGGCGTTCCTGCTGCTGGAGTTCGCGCCGGGGGACCCGGCCACCTACATGGTGTCGCCTGGGATGAACGCCGACGTGATCGCCCATATCCGCACGAACTTCGGCCTCGATCAGCCGCTGCTCGTCCGCTACCTGAAATGGTTGGGCTCGCTCCTGACCGGGGACCTCGGCTACAGCTTCTCGACCGGTCGTCCAGTCCTGTCTGTGGTCAAGGAACTGCTCCCGAACACGCTGCTCCTCTCGGGCTGTGCGCTGCTCGTGTCGTTCCTGACGGGTGTCGTGGTCGGGACGCTGCAGGCGGCGTATCGGGGCTCGGTCTTCGACTCCGTTTCGAACGTGACGCTGCTCTTCTTCTACTCGATGCCGTCGTTCTGGCTTGCGCTGATGCTTATCCTCGTGTTCAGCGTTTACGCGCACAACGCGTGGCAATGGTCCGTCTGGCTCCCGGTGTCGGGCATGACCTCGATGGACTACACGCAGCTCGCTCCGTGGCACCGGTTCCTGGACCGGGTCTGGCACCTGGCGCTTCCGGTGCTCTCCTTGACCTTGGCGCTCACCGCCGCGATTGCGCGTTTCATGCGATCGAGCATGCTGGAAGTGATCGACCACGACTACGTCCGTACGGCGCGAGCCAAGGGGCTGCCGGAACGTTCGGTGATTTTCAGGCACGCGCTTCGCAACGCGCTCATTCCCGTGGTCACGCTCGGGGGGCTGTACATCCCTCTCCTGTTCAGTGGCACGGTGTTCGTCGAGTACGTATACGCGTGGCCGGGGATGGGGCGGGCCATCGTGCAGGCCATCATCGCGCACGACTACCCGCTGGTGATGGGCACGAGCGTCCTTTTCGCCGCGCTCGTGATCGCGGGGAACCTGATGGCCGATGTTCTCTACGCGGTGGTCGATCCACGCATCCGTCATGAGTGAGTCCCGGCGCAGCTACACGTGGACGCTCCAGCACGCTCTGTCCGCCTTCTTGCCGGGGCTACCCCAACTCATGTCGGGACGCTGGAGCGCCGGAGGATCGGCGTTGCTCGTCTGGACCTGGTTCTTGTGGATCGTATTGTCACGTCCGGCGCGATGGACGGCCGCGCTCTCGGGCCCGCTGCCGCAACGGATCGCGGCCGCAACGATCGGTGTGGGGTTGGCCGTGGCATGGGTCTGGTCGTGGCGCGACGTTGGCCGTCATGGCGGCCGCGGTGGGGCCCGCAACGGGAAGGACGTCGGACGCCGCGGCGGCCGGTGGATCGACGACTTCTTGCGGTCCCGAACCGCGGTCTTCGGGGCGGTGGTCGTCGTCCTTCTCTATGTGGTTGCCATGGTGGCCCCACTGCTCGCGCCCTTCGATCCGTTGCGCCCGGGCATCCTACCGGCTGAGCGCATGGTCGGACCCTCGGCGCTCCACATCATGGGCACGGATCAGACGGCCCGCGACGTGTTTTCGAGGCTTCTCTACGGCGCGCAGGTCTCGCTTCTGATCGCGCTGGCCGCGGTGGGCCTCAGTTCCACGCTCGGCACGCTCGTCGGAGCGATCGCCGGATACATGGGCGGGTGGGTGGATGCGGCTTTGATGCGCTCCGTCGATCTCGTGATCGCGTTTCCTCGCCTCGTCCTCATGGTGACGATCGTCGCGCTCTTCGAGCCGAGCATTCCGTTGGTCGTGGCGGTCCTCAGCCTCACCTTGTGGCCCACCACGGCGCGTATCGTGCGCGGCGAGGCGCTGGCGTTGCGGGAGCGCGCGTTCGTGGAGGCGGCGCGGTCGCTCGGATACTCGCGCCGCAGGATCATCCTGCGCCACGTGATTCCGAACGTCATGGCGCCCGTGATCGTTGCGGCCACGCTCGGCATCGGCGACACGATCATCCTGGAGGCCGGCCTCTCCTTCCTGGGCCTGGGCGTGCAGCCTCCGTATCCGTCCTGGGGCACGATGGTCGCGGATGGTCGGAACAATCTCCTGGGCGCGTGGTGGCTGAGCACCTTCCCCGGGCTCGCTATCGTCTTCACCGTGCTTTGTTTCAATCTGGTTGGGGATGGCCTGCGCGACGCACTCGACCCTCGGGGCCCCTTTGTGAGGGGAGACACCGGCCCCGCCATTTCACAGGTGAACGAGGACGGCAAAGTCCACCCTTGACACCTTTTTCCGACCGGCCCATTATCCGAGCCTTCCTGAAGTACAATCGTCCTTCCGGTCTGGCGGGGGGCGGTGCAGCTGCAACCAGACGCGAAAACTCTGGCTGGAGGTTCCTTTGCTGGCGATGCGACTTTACAGCGCCCTGCTCCAAATCCCGGGTGTGGACGCACCGGAACTGACGTGGAAAGAGTGGGCCCTGAAGAACTGGAACGATACCGGCTGGATGGCTTGGCCGCTGGGCTTCTGCCTGGTCCTCGGCATCATCGTCATCATCTGGAAGTTCATCGATCTGACGGCGAAGGCTTCACGCACGCGCCGGATCCTCAAGGATGTCGACGAACTGCTGACCCAGCGCCGTATCAAGGAGGCCATGGAGCTCACGCGTGACACGAACGCTCCGGCCGCCAACATTCTCTACGCGGGTCTCGAGCGTGCGGATGAGGGTACCGAGCGTGTGATGAAGGCCATCGAGAACCAGGGTCTGATCGAGATGAGCAAGCTCGAGAAGGGGCTGGTCATTCTGGCGACGCTCACGAATGTCGCGCCGCTTCTCGGCTTTCTCGGGACGGTGCTCGGCATGATCGTGGCCTTCACGTCGATCGAGGCTGCGGGCGAGGTCGAGGCTACCTTGGTGGCCGGCGGCATCAAGATCGCCCTGCTCACCACGGCCTTCGGCCTCATGATCGCCATCCCGGTGTCGATCGGCCACAACTACTTCGTGTCTCGTATCGACTCTCTGGTGCTCGATATGGAAGAGTCGGC
>JBBSOM010000281.1:0-4934 GCA_038259715.1 Longimicrobiales bacterium | reverse complement strand
GGCCGCGGCCGAGCGTCTCCCGGCGGGCCTGCGCCTGGGCACGTCTTCATGGAGCTTTCCGGGTTGGACCGGCCTGGTCTACGACCGCACGGCTTCGGAGATCACCCTGGCGCGCCACGGCCTCACGGCCTACGCGCAGCACCCGGTCCTACGCACGGTCGGCATCGATCGCACGTACTACCGACCCATTCCGGCCGCCGAGTTCCGGACGTACGCCGACGAGGTGCCGGACGACTTCCGCTTCCTGGTGAAGGCCGATCGGCTCCTCACGTCGCCTCTCGATCCCGGCGGCACGTCACTCCGCGGACCGAACCCGCTTTTTCTGGACGCCACCTACGCGATCGAAGAAGTCATCGGCCCGATGGTCGAAGGGCTCGGGGCGAAGGTGGGCACACTCCTCCTCCAGTTCCCGCCCATGTCGGCCAACCTCGTCGGCGGGCGAGCCGCGTTCGCCGAGCGGCTGCACGGTTTCCTCGACGCCTTGCCGCCGGGCACCGTCTACTCGGTCGAGCTCCGTACCCCCGCCCTCCTCACCGCCGCCTACGCCGCCGTGCTCGACACGACCCGGACGGCGCACTGCTTCACCGTGCATCCCGCGATGGCGCCGCTGGAGGAACAAGTCCGGGTCGTCCGCCACTATGAGCAGCCCATGCTCGTCGTCCGTTGGATGTTGCACGCCGGTCTCAAGTACGATGTCGCGAAGCGACGGTATGCTCCGTTCGACCGCATTCAGGACGAGGATCCGGATTCACTGGAGCGCATCGCGGTCATGGCGCTCGACGCGCTCATCGCCGAAAGGGACGTCCTCGTCGTCGCCAACAACAAGGCGGAGGGGTCGGCTCCGCTTTCCATCTTCCGCCTGGCGCAGCGCATGGCGGCGTGGGAACAACGACCTTTGGAGATTGGACACCCGCTCTCCCACCCCCCTTCTCCCGAGAAGAGCCCGACGCGATGAAGAACTCCCTTCCGCTTCTTGCGGCCGCCCTGCTGGCCGCCGCCCTCCCCCTCACCGCGCAGACCGTCAGCCCGACCGAACGACGCATTGCCGACGAGGCCGAAGCCCGTGCCGACTCGGCGATCGCCCTGCTCACGCGGGTCGTGGACATCAACAGCGGCACGATGAACTTCGACGGCGTGCGCGAGGTCGGCCGCATCTTCCGCGAACAGCTCGACGCGCTCGGGTTCACCACCCAGTGGGTCCCAGGCGATGCGTTCGACCGCGCCGGCCACCTGGTGGCGCGCCGGGACGGCGAGGGTCCGCGCTTGTTGCTGATCGGGCACCTCGACACAGTGTTCGAGCCATCCAGCCCGTTCCAGAAGTTCGAGCGCACGGGCGAGCGCGCCGCCGGCCCCGGCGTGGTCGACATGAAGGGCGGCGACGTGGTGATCGTGCACGCGATGAAGGCCCTCCAGGCCGCCGGACAACTGGACGGCATGGCCATCACCATCGTCATGACGGGCGACGAGGAACGGAGCGGCTCGCCGCTGGCCGCCTCGAAGCAGGCGCTCATCGACGCGGCCGGCGAAGCCGACATTGCCCTGGCGTTCGAGAATGGGGATTCGAACCCGAAGACCGCCGTGGTCGCGCGCCGCAGCTCGACGGGATGGCGTCTCGACGTGACGGGTACCCCCTCGCACTCGTCGCAGCTCTTCCAGCCCGAGGTCGGCGCGGGCGCGATCTACGAGGCGTCGCGCATCCTGCACCAGTTCTACCAACGCCTGGCCGGCGAGCCGCTCCTGACGTTCAACCCGGGTGTGATGGTCGCGGGCACCGACGTCGCGTACGACGATTTCAAGGCGGGCGGCTCCGCGTACGGAAAGAGTAACGTGGTTGCCGGCCACGCCACTGTCACCGGCGATCTACGCACGATCACGCTCGACCAGCTCGAGTCCGCTCGAGCCCAGATGCGCTTCATCGCCGGGCAGAGCCTGCCCGGGACCAGCGCCGAAATCACGTTCGACGACGGATATCCACCCATGGCCCCGACGGACGGAAACCGGCGTCTGCTGGCCGACTTCGATCAGGTCAGCCGTGACCTCGGGTACGGACCGGTCACGCCCGTCGATCCACGCAACGCCGGTGCGGCCGACGTATCGTTCACGGCGGGTCTCGTGGACATGGCCATCGACGGGCTCGGGCCCGGCGGCGGCAACGACCACACCGTAGACGAATGGATCGACCTGCCCACGCTCCTCGAACAGACCCAGCGGGCGGCCGTCCTCATCCACCGGCTCACGAGCCGAGGCGTTTCATGAACGGAAGAGGTCGGACGCCGCGGACACCTCCTGCGTCAGACCCATGACCACCAGGACGTCGCCCGCCTCGAGGCGCGACTCGGCACCCGGGTTGGCGAGGAACGCCTCGCCCCGGCGAATCGCGACCACCGTCACGCCGAAAAGGCGCCGCAGATCCGTCTCGCCGAGCAGCGCACCGTCCAGCGCGCTGCCGCGATCCACGCGCATCGACGAGACCTCGATCTCCTCCAGGCGCGGCTGGAGATCGGCAAACGTCGCACCGCTGTCCGAGGGCGTACGGAGCATCTCGTAGCCACCGGCCCGCGCCTCGGCAAGAAACGCGTCGATCTCCCGTCGTGGAACCAGGTAGCTGGCCAACACCCGCGCGACGATCTCGAGCGACGTCTCCAGCTCTTCGGGGATCACCAGATCGGCGCCGGCTGAGCGTAGCGGCTCCACCTCGTGCTGGTACCGCGTGCGCGCCACGATACGAGCTCCGGCGTTGAGTTCACGCGCCAGCGCAGTGACGCGCCGCGTCGCGGCCGCATCGGAGATGGCCACCACCACCACCCGGGCCCGCGTGATGCCGGCGTGCTCCAGCACCGCCGCCTGCGTGGCATCTCCATACTGGACGGGGACGCCGGCGTCCCGCTGCTCCCGAACCACCGACGGATTCATCTCGATGACCACGTACGGGATTCCCGCCACGCTCGCGGCGCGCGCCACATTCCCCCCGTTCACGCCCATGCCCACGATGACCACGTGATCGGACGCCGGCGGCGCGTCCGGCGTATCCGTGGCCGAGGCGACCAACGCGCCGGCCTTGATCCTGGCGGGAAAGGGGAGCCGGTCGAGAACGCCGGCCAGGCGGGGAGCCGCGGCAATCAGGAACGGTGTGGCGCCGATGGACATCACGGCGGCCGCGAGGAACCACTGGTACGCGTCGGGCCCCAGGAGCCCCTCCTCGAGGCCCGTGCCCGCGAGGATGAACGAGAATTCCCCGACCTGAGCGAGTGCCACGCCCGTGAGCGTGGCGGTACGCAGCGACAGGCCGAGCGCGAGCGTCGCCACGCCCGCGACCCCCGCCTTGAGCACGACGAGCCCCGTGACCAGGAGGAGCAGAAAAAGCGGCTGCTCGACCGCCAGGCGCACATCCAGCAACATGCCGATGGAGATGAAGAAGAAGCTGGCGAAGAGGTCCCGGAACGGGAGGATGTCGGCCAGCGCCTGGTGGCTGTATTCGGACTCGGAGATCACGAGCCCCGCGAGGAACGCCCCGAGCGCCAGCGACAGCCCCGCGCCGGCCGCAGCCCACGCCACCGCGAGGCACAGGGTCACGACGGCCAGGAGGAACATGTCGCGGCTGCGCGTGCCCACTACCCGCGCCAGCAGGCGCGGCACCACCCAACGCCCCAGAACGAGCACCAGCGCGAGGATGAGCACGGCCTTGACCGCGAACGCGCCGAGCGCCCTGCCGATGCCTCCCCCGCCACCCGCCAGCACCGGAACCAGAAGCATCATCGGCACGATCATCAGGTCCTGGTAGACCAGCACCCCCAACGTGGTGCGCCCATGAGGTGCGTCCATCTCGGCCCGCTGCTGAAGCACGCGGAGCACCACCGCCGTGCTGCTCAGCGCGGCGATGAAGCCCAGAAAGAGCGCCTCGCGCTGGGCCATTCCCGCCGCGGCCAGCCCCGCCCACACCAGCCCCAGCACCCCGAACACCTGGATGGTGCCGCCCACCAGAACGGTGCGGCCCATGCGCATCAGGTCCTTGAGCGAGAACTCGAGGCCCACCGCGAAGAGCACCAGGATGACGCCGATCTCGGCGAGTTGCTCCACCTCGTGCACGGCTTGCACCAGGCCGAGCCCATGAGGACCCACGAGGACGCCGGTCGCGAGAAAGGCCACGACCGGAGGGAGGCGGAACCCATGGGAGAGGTACAGCACGACCAACGAGATACCCAGCAGCACCACGATGTCCGTCAGCAGGGGGACCTGCATCGAACGCTCCGGAGGGAGGCGGGCGGGCGCCAGGGGGTCTCGTACCGTCGTCCCCCGTACCGCCTTGCGACGGTCCTGGTTCCGCCGAGCCCACCGGGTGGCCAGATGCTCCCACTCGCTTATCTTCCCGGCCCACGCACCTCACGTTCGTGGTCCACCCGCACGTCGCGCCGAACCCAGCCCCGCCCTCCCAACATGCTTCTTGCCCTCCTCGGCGCCCTCCAGGTCGCGTCGGCCTCACCGCAGACCGCGGCGCAGCAGACCGTCTACAACGGGCGCGACGGCCAGACGTCGGTTGCGGTCCCGGCGCTCGACGGCCGGATCACGGTAGACGGGGTGCTCGACGAGCCGGTGTGGGACCGCGCCGCGGTGCTGACCGGCTTCAGCGTCTATCAGCCGGTCGATCAACGTCCCTCACCGGACTCCACGGCTGTCCTCGTCTGGTATTCGCCTGAAGCCATCTACTTCGGGGTACGCGCCTTCGAGCCTCACGAAGCGGTCCGTGCGACGCTGGCCGACCGGGACAAGGTCGCCTCCGACGACAACGTGGAGATCCATCTCGACACGTACAACGAGCGCAATCGCGCGATGGTCTTCATCGTGAACGCGCTCGGAGTGCAGGCGGACGGAACGAAGAGTGAGGGCGGCGGCTTCATCCCCGGATCCAATGTCATGCCGGGCCAGAACGACTTGAG
>JBBSOM010000280.1:0-4937 GCA_038259715.1 Longimicrobiales bacterium | reverse complement strand
GGCAAGAAGCCGGCGCGTTCCGAGCCACTTCTGCTCGGGATCACGAAGGCGAGCCTCACGACCGAGTCGTTCATCTCGGCCGCTTCCTTCCAGGAGACGCCGCGCGTGCTGACCGACGCCGCCGTACGCGGCGCACGGGACGACCTGAAGGGCCGGAAGGAGAACATCATCATCGGCCACCTGATCCCGGCCGGAACCGGTATCCACCGGTACCAGGACGTGGAGTTCATGGTCGAGCAGGCCTTCTACGACGAGGAGATCCTGCCGCTGACCGCCGAAGGCGGCGAGGTGTTGGCCGGGTCGGCCGTGGGTAGCGGTGGGCGCGGCGCCTCGTTCGGCGACAAGGACTGAGGTCGCAGTCTCGAGCAAACGGGGGCGGCTGAAGGCCGAACTCCGACGCAGGACCAGAGGGGCGTCCCACCGCGAGGTGGGGCGCCCCAGCTCGGACCCCTGGCGGTGTTGCGAAGCCTCGGGCGCTTCGCCTCCTTAAAGGCGCGGTCCGGCGTTGACACCCCCCCTGCGCTCTTCTACCTTTCCATGCTCTGCCGGAACTCCCTCGGCGTTCAGGCGACTTTTCACGAACCGAAGATCCATGCCGACCACCAGCCAGCTCGTGCGGAAGGGCCGCCAGGCCATCACGAAGAAGAACAAGGCCCCGGCGCTCCAGAAGAACCCCCAGAAGCGAGGGGTCTGCACGCGTGTGTACACCACCACTCCGAAGAAGCCGAACTCTGCGCTTCGGAAGGTGGCCCGTGTACGGCTCACGAACGGCTACGAGGTCACTGCGTACATCCCCGGCGAGGGACACAACCTCCAGGAGCACTCGATCGTGCTCATCCGTGGCGGTCGTGTGAAGGACCTTCCCGGCGTGCGCTACCACATCATTCGCGGCACCCTGGATGCGTCCGGAGTCGATGGACGTCGGCAGGGGCGTTCCAAGTACGGGGCCAAGCGGCCCAAGTAAGGCGAAGAAGATTCCATGAGCCGTCGTTCCAGGGCCGAGCGCAGGGAAACGCCTGCGGATCCGCGTTTCGAGTCGCAGACCGTCACCAAGTTCATCAACAGCTTGATGCTTGACGGCAAGAAATCGACTGCGGAGTCGATCTTTTATGGTGCCATGGACATTCTGGAGGAGCGCGCCGGGCAGCCCAGCCTGACGGTATTCCAGGCTGCTCTGAACAACGCCAAGCCGGCGCTCGAGGTGAAGAGCCGGCGGGTAGGTGGCGCCACGTATCAGGTGCCGATCGAAGTACGCCCGGAGCGTCGGGCCGCCCTCGCGACGCGTTGGCTGATCGGGTTCGCCCGCGGGCGCTCCGAGAAGAGCATGGCCGAGCGGTTGGCGGGCGAACTCCTGGCCGCGAGTCGCGGTGAGGGTTCGACCGTGAAGAAGAAGGATGACACCCACCGGATGGCAGAAGCGAACAAGGCGTTCGCGCACTACCGCTGGTAGGTGGGGCCGCTCCGGGCCGGCGCCGCGCTGACGCGCGGGGCTCCGGGGGCGCCAGACAATTTGGGACGCGCGATGGCCTGCGGGCCCTCTCCGGTCACGGTGAGCGCGGACAGTCAGCGAGCTTCCATGGTGGGGGCCGCGACGAAATGAACCGCGCTCTTTTTTTCGCTCCGGGTTGCCGGAGCCCACAAGCGATGGACGACAGAAGGTCCGAGAAGAGATAATGCCCAGACTCACGCCACTGCCGCAGTTACGCAACATCGGCATCATGGCGCATATCGACGCCGGTAAGACCACGACCACCGAGCGCATCCTCTTCTACACCGGGCGGGTGCACAAGATGGGCGAGGTGCACGAGGGCGCCGCCACGATGGACTGGATGGAGCAGGAGCAGGAGCGGGGGATCACGATCACTTCCGCGGCCACGACGTGTATCTGGAAGCGCAGTGATACGGAATACCGCATCAACATCATCGACACCCCCGGGCACGTGGACTTCACCGCCGAGGTGGAGCGGTCCCTGCGGGTTCTCGACGGTGCCGTCGCGGTGTTCTGTGCGGTGGGGGGTGTGGAGCCACAGTCCGAGACGGTCTGGCGGCAGGCGGACCGGTATGGCGTGCCGCGCATCGCGTTCGTCAACAAGATGGATCGGACCGGCGCCGACTTCATGAACGTAGTCGAGATGATGAGGGACCGCCTGGGCGCCAATGCCCACCCGGTCCAGTATCCTCTGGGCGAGGGCGAGCTCTTTACGGGTATCATCGACATCGTCGAGCAGAGGGCGATCGTGTTCGACGACGAACTCGGCGCCAAGTTCTCGGTGATCGACATCCCGGACGGGCAGAAGGAGATCGTTGCGGAGCTGCGCCACCAACTCCTCGAGGCCGCCGTCGAACATGACGACGAACTGATCGAGAAATATCTCGCCGGCGAGGAACTGTCGAACGACCAGATCCGGCGCGCGGTCCGCGCGGCGACCAACAAGGGCGCCATCTTCCCGGTGTTCTGCGGCTCGGCGTTCAAGAACAAGGGCGTCCAGGCCCTTCTGGACGGCGTCATCGACTACCTGCCTTCGCCGGTGGACGTGCCCGCTATCCAGGGTCATTTGCCGGACCACGACGAGACGCGCGAGGAACGAGTGGCTTCGGACGATGCGCCTTTCGCGGCTCTGGCGTTCAAGATCGCGACGGACCCGTACGTCGGTAAGCTGACGTTCTTCCGCGTGTATTCCGGTTCGCTGCCTTCGGGGAGCTACGTCTACAACGCCACGAAGGACAAGCGCGAGCGCGTCGGGCGCATCCTGCAGATGCACGCCAACAAGCGTGAAGAACGGGACGAGGTATACGCGGGTGATATCGCCGCGGCCATCGGCTTGAAGGACGTGAAGACGGGTGACACGCTCTGTGTCATGGACCGCCCGATCATCCTCGAGGCGATGAATTTCCCGGCACCCGTCATCGACGTGGCCATCGAGCCCAAGACGAAGGCGGACCAGGACAAGCTCGGTAACGGGCTCATCAAGCTGGCGGACGAGGATCCGACGTTCCAGGTGCACACCGACCCGGAGACCAGTCAGACGATCATCGCCGGGATGGGCGAGCTTCACCTCGAGATCATCGTCGATCGGTTGCGGCGCGAGTTCGGCGTCGAGGCCAACGTGGGCCGTCCGCAGGTGGCGTATCGCGAGACCATTCGCGAACGGGCCGAAAAGGTCGAGGCGAAGTTCGTCCGACAGACCGGTGGTCGCGGGCAATATGGTCACGTGGTCATCAACGTCGAGCCGGGCGAACCCGGCAGTGGCTTCGTGTTCGTGGACAAGATCGTGGGTGGCGTGATCCCCCGGGAGTACATCAAACCGGTGGAGCAGGGCATCCGCGAGGCGCTCGACAACGGAATCCTGGCCGGCTATCCGGTCATCGATGTGAAGGTGGAGTTGATTTTCGGCTCCTACCACGATGTGGACTCCAACGAGATGGCGTTCAAGATCGCCGGTTCCATGGCCATCAAGGACGCGATCCGGAGGGCCAAGCCGGTCCTGCTGGAGCCCGTGATGGACGTCGAAGTCGTCACCCCTGCCGAGTACATGGGTGACCTCATCGGCGACCTGTCCTCCCGGCGTGGCCGGGTGGGCGGCATGACCGAGCGGGCGGGAGCGCGCGTGATCGGCGCTTCGGTTCCACTCGGTGAGATGTTCGGGTATTCGACGACGCTCCGCTCCCTGAGTCAGGGGCGCGCCGTCTACACGATGCAGTTCGCGCATTACGAAGAGGTCCCGAAATCCAAGGCGGAAGAGATCATGGCCGCCAACGGGTCCTAGCAGGTTTCCTTCTTTTCACCTCCAGCACGACGATTCGGACAAGGGACGAACGATGGCCAAGGAAAAGTTCCAGCGGACAAAGCCGCACGTGAATGTGGGCACGATCGGCCACGTGGACCACGGGAAGACGACTCTGACCGCGGCCCTGACCAAGATGTCCCACGAAAAGGGATACCCCACCAAGTACATCTCGTACGACGAGGTCGCGAAGGCGTCGGAGGCTCAGGGTCGTCGTGACCCCTCGAAGATCCTCACGATCGCGACCAGTCACGTGGAGTATGAGACCGCGAACCGGCATTACGCACACGTCGACTGCCCCGGTCACGCCGACTACGTGAAGAACATGATCACGGGCGCGGCGCAGATGGACGGTGCGATTCTTGTCGTTAGCGCGACGGATGGCCCAATGCCCCAGACCCGTGAGCACATTCTGCTCGCGAGTCAGGTCAATGTGAAGCACATCGTCGTGTTCCTGAACAAGTGCGACCTGGCCGACGACGAGGAGCTTCTCGACCTCGTCGAGCTCGAGGTCCGCGACCTGCTCAGCCAGTACAAGTTCCCGGGCGACGATGCCCCGATCATCCGCGGCTCCGCGCTGAAGGCGATCGAGGGCGACCCGGTCTGGGTCGCGAAGATGGACGAATTGTTCAATGCGCTCGACACGTACGTGCCTGAGCCGGTCCGTGAGACGGACAAGCCGTTCCTGATGCCGGTCGAGGATGTGTTCTCGATCACGGGTCGCGGCACGGTGGCGACCGGACGTATCGACCGCGGTATCGTGAAGGTGCAGGACGAGGTGGAACTCGTCGGTTTCGGAACCACGCGCAAGACGGTGGTTACCGGCGTCGAGATGTTCCGCAAGTTGCTCGACCAGGGCCAGGCGGGCGACAACGTCGGCCTCCTGCTCCGCGGCGTCGGGAAGGAAGAGATCGAGCGGGGTCAGGTGCTGGCCAAGCCCGGGACGGTGACGCCGCACACGAAGTTCAAGGCCGAGGTCTACGTCCTCACGAAGGAAGAGGGTGGCCGCCACACGCCGTTTTTCAACAACTATCGTCCGCAGTTCTACTTCCGCACCACGGACGTGACCGGGGCCGCGAACCTGCCGGCCGGCGTCGAGATGGTCATGCCCGGCGACAACGTGCAGATGGAAGTCGAGCTGATCACCCCGAT
>JBBSOM010000279.1:0-4938 GCA_038259715.1 Longimicrobiales bacterium | reverse complement strand
GTCCGCCAGGATGCGGAACGTCTGCAGGGGGGTGCGACCGCCGCTCAGCGCTGCCACGAACCGACCGCGGTTGTGGATGGCTCTTCCGGCGAGTTTCGAAATCCAGGAAGCGGCGCGGAGGGAGATCGCGTCGGCGTCGGGATGGATCTCGATCTTCAACGCATTGCCTGCTGCCGGGCTACTTTGGCGATTGCTCGTCGTGACCTCCGAACTCGCTGCGCATGGCGGAAAGGATCTTGTCGGCAAAGCCGCCCTCCCCGCGTGAACTGAAACGTTCGAAAAGGGCGGCGCTGAGCACGGGCGCGGGAACCGCCGTGTCGATGGCGGCCTTCAGCGTCCAGCGCCCTTCTCCCGAGTCCGACACACGGCCCTCGAACCGCGACAATTCCGGATCGCCGAGCAACGCGTGCGCCGTCAGATCGAGGAGCCATGATCGGATGACGCTACCTCGTCTCCATACCTCGGCTACCGCGCTCAGATCCAGTGGGTAACGATAGGCGTCCGGGTCCTCGAGTGGCGTGTTCTCGGCGTCGGCCCTGCCCTGAACCGCGCCCGCGTTCGCATGCCTCAGGATGTTCAAACCCTCGGCATAGGCAGCCATCATGCCGTACTCGATACCGTTGTGGACCATCTTCACGAAGTGTCCCGCTCCACTGGCACCGCAGTAGAGATAGCCTCGATCCTCGGTTCCTCCGGTGTCGCTTCTTCCCGGGGTGGGCGGCGCGGCCTCGAAGCCGGGCGCCAGCGCCCGGAAGATCGGATCGAGTCGCTTCGCGGACGCCTCATCGCCACCGATCATCAGGCAGTAGCCGGCGTCGAGGCCCCAGACGCCCCCGCTCGTACCGACATCGATATAGTGGATTCCGGCTGGGGTCAGCCTCTCGGCCCGGCGGATGTCGTCCCGGTAGTGGGAGTTCCCGCCGTCGACGAGGACGTCGCCCGACCCCAGGAGCTTTTCCACCGCCGACACGGTGTCCTGGACGACCGCGGCCGGAACCATCATCCAGACGGTTCGCGGAGCCTCGAGCTTGCTGATGAAGTCTTCGAGCGACGTCGACCCGGTCGCGCCTTCCGACGCGAGCTGTGTGACGGCGTCGGCCTGCACGTCATGGACGACACATTCGTGCCCCGCCTTCATCAGGCGCCGACACATGTTGGCACCCATCCGGCCCAGTCCGATCATCCCGAGTTGCATGGTTTCATCCTTTCGCCGAGCCATTCGGCATCTTCGACGCGAGGGTCGTTCCGAAGGCTCCTCACACCGGGATAGCGCGGCGTCTCCACCACCTTCCCGACGAATGCGCGGGCCCCGTCCGTCGATTTCACGAACAACTGATTATCGCGGATCACGCCGAAGAAGGTACCCTTGCTGAACCGGGCCGACGTTCAACTCCAGCTCAGGTCGTGGTTGGAGAGCGGCAGCGATCGGATCCGCTTCCCTGTCGCGGCGAAGATCGCGTTGCAGAGCGCCGGAATAGCGGGCGGCAACGACGGCTCTCCGAGCCCGGTCGGGGAGTTGTCCGTGGTGATGAAGTGCACGTCGACCTCGACCCGATCGCGGTGCCGGAGTAGGGGGTAACGGTTGAAGTTGGACTGTACCGCGGCTCCTCCTTCGATGGTGATCTCCTGCCCCATCGCCTGCGAGATGCCGTCGATCACCCCTCCCTGCGCGTTGTTCTCCGCGTTCATGGGGTTGATGATCTGGCTGCCGATGTCTCCGACGAGCCAGACCTGCTCGACCGTCACCTCTCCCGCCTTGGACACGCCGGCCCGGACGACCTCCGCGAAATACCCACGGTGGCTGAAGTGGAACGCCACGCCCATCCCCGTTCCCTGGGGGAGGGTGGTGGAGCCCCATTCCGAACGCTGCGCCACGGCCGTCAGGACGCCTCGCATCCTTTCCGCGTCGAGGCGGGTGTCGCCGCTGCGTGACGCCAGCAGGTCGAGCCGGAACTGGACTGGATCGCGGCCGGCGGCGTGGGCGAGTTCGTCGATGAACGACTGGTAGACGAACGCCAGCCCGTTGCTCCCCGGGGCCCGCATGGCTCCGGTGGGGATGCCGAACGGGATCAGCGACGCGCCCAACGAGAAGTTGGGCACGTAGCCCGCGGGGAACTCATCGGGCGACACGCTGGCGCTCGAGGCGAAGCGCCCGTCGCGGCCGAAGGAGACGAAGTGGTTGCTCCACGCCACGAGTTTGCCGGATCCGTCCACGCCTCCTTCCAACCGGTGGAATCCCGCCGGCCGGTAGAAGTCGTGGCGCATGTCGTCCTCCCGGGACCAGAGGAGCTTCACGGGCACCTTGACCTCGCGGGCGATCCACGCGGCCTCGGCAAGGTAGTCGTTGCTGAGCCGCCGCCCGAAGCCGCCACCGATACGCATGAGGTGGATTGTGATGACGTCCTCGGCAATGCCCAGCGTTTTCGCGACCAGACCCCGGCCGCGCTCCGCCGTCTGCGACGGCGCCCACAACTCCAGCTTCCCGTCCTGCCAGTGCGCGGTGGCGTTCTGTGGCTCCAGGGGCGCGTGCGACACGAAGGGATAGGCGTACTCCGCCTCGATCCGGTGCGCGGCGCCCGCAAGTGCCGTGTCGACGGTCCCGTCCGCGCGCAGACTCTGCTCCGGGTCCTTCCCGTACATCTCCGACGCGGTAGCCGCGAAGCCGGCACTGCTCTCGGTCGCGGTGGGGCCTTCGTCCCACGTGACGTTCAGCTTGCCGCGCGCCCGGTTCGCCAGGTACCAACTGTCCGCCACGACGGCCACCCCGCCGAGGAGTCCACTCAGGTCGTCCCCGCCTTCCACGACGAACGCGTGGCGGACGCCGGGTTCGGCTCGGACCTCCTCCAGGTTGGCGCTCTTCACCTTGCCCCCGTAGACCGGGCACTTCTGAAACACCGCGTAGAGCATGCCGGGCCGGACAATATCGATCCCGAAGAGCGGAGCGCCGGTGACGATGAGCGGGTTGTCCACACCCCGCTGGGGCGTGCCGATGATGCGGAACTGCGCGGGATCTTTCAGGCGGACCGTTTCGGGATCCGGGGTCGGCAGGGTGGAGGCCTTCTCGACGAGCTCGCCGTACGTGAGGCTCCGCCCGGTGGCCCGGTGGTGCACCACGCCGGCGTCGGTCTCCAACTCGTCGGGGGAGACGCCCCAGGTGGCTGCCGCCGCCTGGACCAGCACGGCCCGTCCCGCGGCACCCATACGTCGCATCGGGAGCCAGTGCGTGGGCGTGGCCGTGCTGCCGCCGGCGGTCTGGCGCTTGTACTTGTCGGTATCGAGATCGGCCTGCTCGACGCTGACGTCCTTCCAGGCGACGTCCAGTTCGTCCGCGATGATCATGGGCAATTCGGTCTTGACGCCCTGGCCCACCTCGGGGTTCTGCGCCATGATGGTCACGGCCCCGTCCGGGCGGATACGGATGAACGCATTGGGTACGAAGTCGGCCGGGGCCGTCTCGGCCTCTGCCTCCCCTACGCCCGCGAATCCGAAGTAGCTGGAGATGATCAGTCCGCCGCCTGCGGCGGCCCCCACCTTCAGGAACTGGCGTCGATCGACGGTGCTCATCGTGCCTCCCCGGTCCGCCCGGCGGTTGAGGTCGTGCCTTCATGCCCTGTCTCGGACGCCATACGGCGAGCGGCCGTCTGGATACCGGCGTGGATGCGTAGGTAGGTCCCGCACCGACACAGGTTCCCATTCATGGCCAGGTCGATCTCATGGTCGGTTGGACTGGGGTTGTCCGCCAGGAGGGCCGCCGCCGTCATGAGCTGGCCGGCCTGGCAGTATCCGCACTGGGGGACGTCCAACTCCACCCAGGCCCGCTGCAAGGGGTGCGATCCGTCGGGCGAGAGCCCCTCGATCGTCGTGACTTCGCGCCCCTCCACCGTGGAGACCTCCGTCCGGCAACTGCGCTTCGGCGTGCCGTCGACGTGCACGGTGCAGGCGCCGCACTGCCCGATGCCGCATCCGAACTTGGTGCCCTTGAGGTCGAGTTCGTCGCGGAGCGCCCACAGCAGGGGCATGTCGGGCAGGACATCCAGCGAAACCGGTTTCCCGTTGACCTTGAAACGGATGGGCGGCATGGGATGGTGCTCCCTGGAGCGGAGGGTCGAAGACGTAGCGCCTACGCCAAGTAAAGTACGGTGCGCGATCACGGCAAGGCGCTCGTGGACCGAGGCTGCTACCCCCGCGCGCCGTTCAGGTGCGGGCCCCGTCAGCGGTCGATGTCCGACGACTCCGTCAGGCCGTCCAGCACGCGGGGCCCATTCTCGTCCACCCAGGCGACTTCGACCACCGGATTGGCCCCCTCCGCGACGAAACGGTTCACGCTGGTGTGGGTCCGCCGGATCATGAGAACGGCTACCGGTGGGTCGGGCTCGTCCCACCCTCCCTGGAAGGCCTTCAGGGCGTCGCAGAAATAGGCGTTGCAGACGTCGGACCGCCAAGCGCGGGGCAATGCGCACCCGGTGGCGGTCTGGTTGATGCACGCGCCCCGGATGCTCTCCCGCGGCACGTGGGAGAGAAAGGTCTCGACGATCCGCGCCTCGGTGAGCGACGGATCCGCATCCATGAGTCGGCGCAGGGTCACGGGCGATAGGAAGGCGTGGTCCCCACCCGTGGTGCAGCACCCCCCCGTGCACATCCCGCACGCCTGCTCGCACCGCTCGTTAAGCCTGGGTCGGGCGGCCAGGAACGCCTCGGAGTCGTGCGCCCGCTTGCGCGCGGCGTGCGTGCGGTCACGGGTCACGCCTCCGGGCGTCGCGGTGTGCGCCTCCTCGATCGTGCGTTCGACGTGACGCCTGTAGCGCTCGCGCCGTTCGGCGGGGACAGGGACGACCTCGGAGAGCCCGCTGGGGAGGGGCAGCGCGACGACCTTCCCCTCCGTCCCGCGGTCCCTGAGCGCGGCACGGAGGATGCGCTCATCCTCGAGGGCCTCGGCTT
>JBBSOM010000278.1:0-4940 GCA_038259715.1 Longimicrobiales bacterium | reverse complement strand
GCCGACCGTGACGGACACCGCGACCACCAACGACGCGATGGCGGGCGCGGTGCGGCTGAGCGCGGCCACCACCCCCCGCGCCGCCATGGTGCCGAGAAGGCCCGAGGTGCGCGCCAGAACCGGTCGGGCCAGGCGGATCAGCAGAACGGCGCCCATTGGCGTCAGCAACGCCATGCCGAGGATCGCCAGGAAGAGCCCTGTGAAGCTCGCGAGCAACATGCGCGTCGGCAGCGCCAGCACGCCCGCGCCGACAACGAGGAGCGCTACGCCGACGCGCGCAGCCCGCGGCACCGATCGGCGCGTGGACGCCTCGACCGCCGAGCGGGTGCGCGCCACGCGCGGTGTGACGCGCGCGGCTTCGAACGCCGGAGGAACGGCCGCGAGCACCGTGGCCCCGATGCCGAGGAGCAGGCCCTTGACGAGCACCTCGGGCGGGAGTGTCAGGCGCTCGACGGAAACCGAAAACCAGAGGTCGTTGATCGTCCTCGTCACCATCCGGACGAGGCCACGTCCCAGCACGATGCCGAGCATCACGCCGACGGCGGAGCCCGCCACGCCGATCCACGCCGCTTCTCGGAGCACGCCGGCGAGGATCTCGCGGCGGGTGACACCCAACGCACGCAGGCTCCCGAGCAGTTCACGGCGCTGCACGACGGAAAACGTCATCGCGTTGTAGATCAGGAACATCCCGAACACCAGGGCGAGAAGGCTGAGCGCCGTGAGGTTCAGGTCGAACGCCCCGATCATCCCGACGAGCGCGGCGGTGCGCGTGCCCGCCGGCACGACGCGGGCTCCTGGCGGAAGCAGCGCGCGGACGCGCGCCAGCACGGCCGTCGAGTCGGCATCTTCGACGCGCAGGTCGATCCGCGACAACCGGCCCACCGAGCCCAGGAGCGTCTGGGCGGACGCGATATCCATGACGAGCAGGTCGCGCATGCCTTCGCGGGCGAGCGCGTCCCGGGGCTCGAGGACGCCCACCACCGGGAGGCGTGCGTCCCGACCCTCGACGCGCACCGAAAGGGAATCCCCCTGCACGAGGCCCGCGCGCGCCGCCGTGGGCCCGGACAGCACAACCGCACCCGGCCTGACGAGCAGGGCGGAAACGTCCACCCCCAGGCCCTGTGCGTCCGCGCCGGCAGCGAGGTAGGGCCGAAACGGCGCCTCGCTGAACGGGTCGATGCCGAGCACGTGCAACGCGAGCCCCGGCAGCTCGGGGCTCGAGGCCGTGCCTTCGACCACAGGAGCTGCGGCGAGAACGCCCCCATCCACCTTCATCCGGGTGAAGAGGTGCTCGTCCAGCGAGCCCGCCGCGCCCAACACCTCATGCGTCGCCCGGCCGGCGACGGTCTCCGCAGACGCGCGGAAGGCTGAGCGGGAACTCTGGATGGCCAGATCGATGGAGACCACGACCGCAACGCCGAGCGCCACGCCGAGCACCGACAGGAAGAGCTGACCCGGGTGGCGCCGGAGATAGCGGGTCGAGGCGAGAGTCAGGAGCTTCATGGCCCGACCTCCTCGACCCTCCCGTGGTTCATGTGGAGAATCCTGTCCATGCGAGCGCCGAGTTCACGGGAGTGCGTGACGACCACCAGGCTACGGCCGTCGGAGGAAACCAGTTCGTCGAGCAGAGCCGCCACGCGGGCGCCCGTATCCTCGTCGAGATTGCCGGTGGGCTCGTCGGCGAGAACGAGCGTCGGCTCGTGGATCAGCGCACGCGCCAGGGCGATCCGTTGCTGCTCCCCGCCGGAGAGAACGTCCGGAAAGGCACCGGCCCGGTCCGCCAGCCCCACCCGCTCGAGCAGCTCGCGTGCCCGCACCGCACTGTCCGGGCCGACGCCTCCCTTGAGTTCGAGCGGGAGGAGCAGGTTCTCCAGGACGGTCAGCGTCGGGATCAAATTGAAGAACTGGAACACGAATCCCACCGAGTGCCGCCGGAAGACCGTGCGCTCATGCTCGGAGAGCGCGGTGAGATCGGTCCCGTCGATCCGAACCACCCCCCCGTCTGGAAGGTCGATGCCGCTGACCAGATTGAGAAGCGTCGACTTGCCCGAGCCCGACGGCCCGATCACGGCCACGCGCTCGCCCCGCTCGACCGTGACGTCAACGCCGTCGAGGACGATGTGCTCCCGTCCCCCCTCCGCGTAGCTCTTGCGCAGCCCGACGAGTTCGAGCGCGGGCGGCCGCACGCCGGGCCCGGACGTCAGCCCTTCCCGCTCTCCACCTGCTGCGGCAGCGTGGTCAACTCGAGGATCTTGTAGCGGCGTTCACCGATCGGAAGCTCGATCTTCACCTCCTGGCCGACCTTCGCACCCAGAAGCCCGCGACCGATGGGGGACGCCAACGAGATGTGACCGGCGTCCAGGTCCATGAAGTCGCCCGCGACGATCGTGAAGTCGAAGACCTCGCCCAGATCGAGTTCTTCGACCTTCACGCGGGATCCGAAGCCCACCTTGTCGTAGGGCATGTCGTTTACGTCGATCTTGGACAACTCTCCCATGCGACGGGTCAGATGGTTCAGGCGCGCCTGAATGAATTCCTGACGTTCCTTCGCGGCCTTGTATTCCGAGTTTTCCCGCAGATCGCCGTGCTCCAGGGCGATCGTGATCCTCGCGGGGAGTTCGACGTTGAGTTCTTCGGTAAGCTTGGAGATCTCGCCTTCGATTCTCGTCTTGATTTCTTCGAGCATGGGGCACCACCGGAGTCGGGATAAGGGAGCGCCGCCCCGGACTCACTTCCCGGGGCGGCGCCCGTGCTTCCGGAGGATAGTCAGACCGACCCCGAGGTGGAAGCGATGGGGTCGGCTAGCGCTTCTCCCCGTACCCGAGCAGGACGTTCGTACGTCGGTGCTCACGGTGCGCGACCACGAAGACCATGCGGCCGTCCGTCTCGTTGCGTGCCCACAGCGCCGCGTGTTCCACGTCGCCCTGGCGGAACGAATCGCGAACCCGGACCTGGTATCCTTGCGCCTCGAGCGCGCTCTGCGCGCCGACGAGCACGGCTCCCGGCGCCTCGTCTCCCTTCCAGGCGACGGCACCCATTTGCGCCTGATCCGACGACAACGAGAGCACCGGGTCGGCGCCCGACGGCACCGCGTACAGGTGGTCCACCCAACCGGGTCGCCCGTCGGCCTCGTGGCCGAGCGCGATGGCCACCTGGCCATCGTCCGTCGAGATGTCCAGGCGGCCCCCGTCGTCGTCTCCCCTCAGGTCGAAGCGCACATGGCCCTTGTCGGAGTCGATGGTCAGGAAGCCGGCGCCGTCCGTGCGACGGAGCCTGATGGCGACGTCACCACGGTCGGAACGGATGTGCACCGAGCCTCCGTCGGCCGCGAGCGCCGGCACGTTGGGCGCCGCCGGAGCGGCAGGCGCAACCGAAGGGGTGGGCGCGACCGGGGCGGCAGGACCGGTCGGGGCGTCGGGACCGGCCGGGGCGTCGGGAGCGGCCGGCGCATCCGGATGAGCGGATCCATCCGGTAGCCGGACGTCGGCGCCCATCAGGCTGCGCAGGAGGTCGGATCGGTCTCCGCTGCCGTCGAGGTCCGCAAGCATCGCCACGCCGCGCTCGGGATCCATGGACACGAGGTCGGGCATCCGAGCGAGCCTCGCCGTCATGCTTCCAAGGACCGCGGTCGGCACACCCCCTATCCGGTGGTGCATACGCTCGAACCGGTGCTGGACGCGCTCGACCCGGTGTGCGACGTCGAAGGCGACGACCCCCGCGCCCACCACCCCCACCGCGGCCAGGAGCCCTGCTCCGGCCAACACCCACCCGAACGGCGACAGCCCGCTCTTGGCGGGCCGGCCGGTCAGCGCTCTCTCGAATTCATCGTACATGGAGTCACTCCTCGCGTCGTCGTGTGCCCAGCGTATGGGAACCCTACGTGGAAAGGCGCTCTGAGGATTCGCGTAGCCCCTTAAGAGCCTGTTGAAGTAGGGAGACGGTCCTGACGATGGGGTCTTGCGGCTTCCGGCAAGGCGGGACCCCGCTGATGTAGCCGCCGCTACTTCAAGGGTGTTCCAACGAAGCCGGGGGCCGCAACCCCCCATCGCCCAAAGGGTTGTGGCGGCATGGGCCCATCTTCTGCGTTGGAGCGCCTCGACGTAGCTACGGCTATGCCTTCGGCGCTCTGCCTTGAAGCTGGAGCCCATGACACCGCAATCAGAACCGCCTCCCTACTTCAACAGGCTCTTAACCTCCACCACGGGCTGCCGAATCGCCAGAACCGCGGGTCGCTCGCCCCCGCCCCGGCAACATTCCTGCCCGCTCGGGTGTGCTAGTGCCGGTTCCCGGAGCCGATCGGCGTCGCTGCGCCTGGTCCGTTCCCGAGGGTTTCCTGGCGGGAGAGATCGATGGGTTGGAAGGAGAGGAACCGCCGCCGCGTCCGCGGGTCCGGGCTGGTCGGGGTACTGCTGTGGGGTGCACTCGCTACCGGATGTATCCAGGGACCACCCTCGGTGGGAGGACGGAGCGTCCCCCCATCGCCTCAAGACGTGTGGGTTCCGCCGGCCGAGGCGCGCCCTCGCACCGACCCGGTCCTGGCTTCCGTCGATGCTTCCGCGCTGACGCCCGCGATGATGAGGGAGGCGGCCCAGGGCCTGACGATGTCGCAGGTTGTCGATCTGGCGCTGCGCAACAATTCCGCCACGCGGGTCTCCTGGCTGTCGATGCGGGCGGCCGCGGACGCGTATGGCCAGGAGCGCGGACGCCTGATGCCGACCGTCACCGCAGGCGCTACCGCGCTCACGTCCAAGCAGTTGGCGTCGTCGGTGCGCTTCGGCGGACAGCGCAATCAGATCTCGCCGAACGTGAATTTGTCGTGGCTCGTGCTCGACCTGGGCGGCCGTTCAGGATCTCGCGACGCCACGCGCGAAGCCACATATGCCGCCGGCTTCACGCACGACGCCGTGATCCAGGGCGCCGTGCTCCAGGCAGAGAGCGCT
>JBBSOM010000277.1:0-4953 GCA_038259715.1 Longimicrobiales bacterium | reverse complement strand
CAGGCGCCTTTCCGCTCGCGCGACACGGGAATGCGATCCTTGCCCAGGGTGTAAACAGATCGTTATCCTGGGAGCGGATCCCCTGGCAGGGATCCGGAAAACAGAGGCGCCCGAACGCTCGATGCTTGGGCAAGTGGAGTGGATACCCGGCCTAGGTCGGGTTTCTTTTCACAAAAATGGGCCTCCGGTGAGTGACGCTTCCGGAGGCCGGACCATCAAAAAAAAGGAGCGTCTCCGGCTGGCACCGGAAACGCTCCTCGAAGGCGCGGGCTGGCGGCCCGACCTGACTCTATTGGCTGAGGTCAAGCTAGTCGGTCCGTCCGGCGGGTGTCAAGATATTCCTACACCCGTTGGTCAGGTCCTCCACCCGCGTATCCGACGACCTGTGAGCGCCGTATGCGGTGGAGACCGAGATGAACCCGACCGTGTTGACCGAGCCCCTGCCCGAAGCCATGGGCGATGTACCCGGTATCTGTGAACTGCCGCTCACCCGGGCCGTCGTCCAGTACCGGGACGTCCACGAGATGGACAACCCGGGAGGGCGGATCGAGGACATCGGCCTCGCCGTGGTGATGGAGGGTCGATACGCCTCGTCGGCGGAAGCGCTCGACCTCGGGAGCGGCCGCCTGAAGGTCCTCGACCTGAGCACGGAACTGGTCGTGCTCGACTGGGTGTACGAGCCGACCTTGGAGCACCTGTCGGGGCTCCTGACCGCTTCTGCGCGCGGGCACGGCCCGGACGCGCTCGGTCGCTACGGCTTTCGCCTGGCGCTGCGCATCCTGGAGCGCATCGGTTTTGGTCCACTCACGCGGCCGACCCTCCTGCGGGTCGGCTTTCGTGATCTCTGTCGGGATCTCGACTTGAACGAAGGGACGTCGATCCGGATCGTGCTCGGTCCCGCTCGGCTGACCCGGGTGCATCTCGACTACGATGCGTGCGCGCTGCTCTTCCGTACCGCCTTCCAGGAGCCGGACGCCCAACTCGAGCACGCGCTCGTTTCGGCCTTCCCCGATGCCGACGTCCGCCGACTCGTCCCGGTGCGACCCAGTGACTCGGTGGACTACCAGGTCCGTTTCGGACTTCCGGATTCCCTCGCGGACGTTCGGGCGCGTCTCGCTGCGATGCGGCGGGGCCTCGGCGCGATGGTCGCCCGCTTCGAACCGACGCGCTTCGAGGCCATGGCCCGCCTCCTCGAGACGTTCGGCGAACGGGAGACGCTCGCGAGTCTCCAGGATCGTGGGCCGCGAGCGCACTCGGTTCGCGTCATCGCCTCCATGCCGACCTCCACGGCGGTGCACTGATGGGCCCCACGGTGGTGGACGGACTTCCCGTAGGCGAGTCCACGTACGTCGATGTCGACGAGTTGCACGCCCGCTACGCTTTGTATCGGCGCCGGCAGGCCGCCCGCCTGGTGCGCATGCTCCCGAAGGAGGCCGTGCGCCCCCTGTACCGACGGGCCAGGGCGGAAGTCGCTCGGGCGGAAGCCACTCGCGTGGGAACGCGCGGCTTGGCCGCGGACAACGACGATCCCCTCGCCCTCCTCATGGACTACTGCGAGCGACTGCTGCCGCTGCCTTCTTTCGACATCTGGGTGGCCGACCTGGCAGGGAATCCCCACGCGCATTGGGCCGACCTCGAGGATTCGCTCGAGGGACCTACCGCCGACGCCCCGTCGACGATGGGCGCCCGTTCGTTCCGCGTCGGCGGCCGTGACTGGCTTGCACGACTGCGTTCCTTCCGCGAAGCAGGTCTGTGGCGAGGGTACATCGCCTTCGACGAATCCGCGACCGGGCGGGTCCATCGGACCGCCACGGTCTTCTGCGAGCATGAGGCAGAGGGGCTCCTCGCACGGTTCGAGGCGTTCGATTCGTCGGCGCTCGAGGCCTTCCTGCGGTCCGCTCTTCCCTGACCGAAGTTTCGCAATAAATCGAGCGACGCGTCTTGTGCACAAGAGGGTCTGGTGCGCCATCGCAATCCCGCGTACCGCTTGCATTTGCGCGCCTCGGCTACGTGTGGCAACCGGCCGGAATCCGAAACAGGAACACATGGTTTTCACCGCGAGGGCCATTTTCTAAGTCATTATAAAATAAGCACTTACGGATAAGGTGCGATTTTATCGAGCGTCGTTTGAAAGGGTTGCGCGGTCCGGAAAGGTGCCCTAATGTAGACCGCGTTCGGAGAGAGTCGGTGCCCCATCCGCCGACCGGTCCGACGGCAACCGGGCGACAGCGTCGTACCCTGGATTTCGTGACTTTTCATCCTTCGGCCATCGGGCGGGGTGTGCCTATGTGGGAAACGTGTTCCGTACAAATCGACGTGCGACTGCCGCGGGACGTTGCCGCCCAGGCGGAAGAGGTCCAGAAGTCGGACCCCGAGTTTCTGAGTCGCGTTGTTTTGTATGGGCTTACGCGTCGATCGATCTACCGGCATCTGCGGGATCAGGGTCAGGCGGAGCGCGGTGCGGTGAATGAGGAGGCGACGCAGCCCACTTCCTGAAACTTGCGTTTCCTGCCCCTTCGAGACATACGTTTCCGCGTGACCGGACCCCCGTGGTGCGGGTCACGCACCACGACTCGAAGGGGTTTTTTACGTCCAGTGGGAGGTCCGCCGTGGGCGCAGGCCAGTCAGGCTCGGCAGAGCCGCGCGAAGTCCTGCGGGCGAAATACCTGGATTATTGCTCGGCTGAGATGGCCGATCTTCTGCTGTACCTGAGTGCCGACGAGATCTACTTATTGGCTCAGCGTGCGCATCGCGAGCGAGGCGGCCCGGGCGACATCTCGTACGTCGAGATGGTGCGGATCGCCACCGACTGGCTCTCCCGGCGCGTCGCCCTTCCCCCCTTCGATATCTGGGCAGAAGACTACCGCGCCCACCCGCACCTGTATGAGGAGTACTTCATGGGGCTGTGGGAGTCTGACTCCGCTTCGAGGGTGGCGGGCCCGGGCGACCGCTGAGGTCCGCGGGGCGGATGGTGCGCCTCCATTGAGCCATCTTTGATGCGTGATCCGGGAAGAACCGCAACCTGGGTTGCCTTGGCGTTGCTCGGGGGATGTTCTGGGTCCACCGAGGCGCCATCCGCCTTCGGCGTCACCATCACCGATAGCGCCGGCACGCTCATCGTCGACAACCGAGTGCCTGGCTCGAGCGCGCAAAGGTGGGTCGTTGACACTGTTCCCTTCGTGAGACTCGGCGCCCTCGGGTCCGAGGAGGACGAGGAGGAAGCAGTCTTCGATCGGATCCTCGCCGTGGACTTCACGGAGGATGGGCGCATCGCCGTGGTCGACGAGGGATCCCAGGTTGTCTCCGTCTTCTCGGCACAGGGGAGCCTCCTTGCCCGCTGGGGGGGGCGAGGCGATGGACCGGCGGAATTCCGCCGTATCCGCGCCATGGCCCAGTGCCAAGGCGATCAGGTGGTGGTCCTCGATCGGTCCTCGTTGGCCCGCTTTCGCCTTGACGGTCGACTGCTGGTTCGGGCGAGCACTGACTTCGTCACACCTCAGGTCATCCCCCACTCGATCACCATGGACTGTACGCGCATCTTGGGGATTCGCCGCCTGGGTGATCCACAGGTGGGGGATGTCGGTCCATCCACATTTGCCTTCTTCTGGATGGACCCGGGGACGCAGGAGTTGGACACCCTGGGTGTTTCGACGCTGATGGATACCTGGACCCGTTCTCTGCGGGGTGAGATCCGGCCTTTCCCGATTCCGTGGGGCGCCAATCTGTACACATTTCATTCCACGCCTCGGGGGGTAGTGATCGGAAATCCGCGTGTTCCTGAGCTCGTTTTCCGCGAGGGCGGTGATCGGGTCACGAAGATCGTCCGTTGGAGCCGTTTCGGGGCACCCGTTGCAACGGCCGACCGGCGTCGGTACGAGGAGGCAAGAAATCGGTGGAGGAAAGACAAGCCTCGTGATCCCGAGATCGACTTTCTGTTCCCCGAGTTATCGGAGTACCCGTACGTACCGGACACCAAGCCTGTGTTTGACCGCGTTCTGGCCGACAGGCTCGGTCGAGTGTGGGTTCGTAGGTTCCCCGAGGAGTCACTCGGGATCCTCGATCAACGACTGCAGAATGATCTGACAGGTGATCACGGACAGGTGTGGTCGGTCCTCGATTCTTCCGGTGTCTGGACCGGGGATGTGGAGCTGGCGCGGGAGTTCGACCTGCGAGGCGCCGCCGAGGGGATGGTCTTTGGCGTCTGGACCGATTCGCTCGGAGTTCAAAGCGTGCAGGCGTTCAGGATGAGTGCGGTTCAGCCGCCCGCGGGCGGCTAGCAGCCCTGTTTCAGAACGGGAGGTCGTCGTCCGGCTCGTTGCCTGGCTCGTTGTCCGGCTGGGGGCCGCCCGCGCCGCTGCCGTAGCTCGCACCGGCACCACCACCCGCACCACTCCCGCCGCCCGCGTTGGAGCCGAGCATCACCATCTCGGTGATGACGATATCCGTCCAGTACTTCACCACACCCTGATCGTCCTGGGTCTGGGAGTACTCGATGCGACCCTCGACGTAGAGCCGGTCACCCTTGTGGACCCATTGCTCCACGATGTCGACCAGCCGGCCGAAGAACGTCAGCCGGTGCCACTCGGTCTTCTCCTGCTGCTGCCCGTCGCGCCCGGACCAGGAGCGGTTGGTGGCGAGGGAGAGCTTCGCCACCCGGGCCCCACTTGAAGTAGCGCGAATCTCGGGGTCGTTTCCGACGTTTCCGATCAGCATGACCTTGTTCAGCGACCGACTCATGGGCGGGGAACTCCGGGTACGAGGGGCCCGACATCGGGTGGCCGGGCGCGAGGGCTGCGAACGCGGGCGGCGGACCGCCGCCGGAATGGGCTAAGGTAAGCGAGGACCTGGCGTTTTTCCATCGTCCGTTCGGACGCTATCTTGCGTCGTTCCGACGTGCGTCGATCCGACATTCCCTACGCCAGACACCCCCCGGCTCGGAGACATGACCGACCT
>JBBSOM010000276.1:0-4956 GCA_038259715.1 Longimicrobiales bacterium | reverse complement strand
GCCTCCGGGTTCGTCTCGATGACCGCGCGCAGCCGCGGACCCTTCCGGTCCAGGAGCTCGATGCGATCGAGATAGAGCTGCGTAATGCGCTCGGACGTCCACTTCCCCGACTCCATCCCCTGCTGGAGTTCGGCGAGCGTCGTCTCCTCCAACTCGAAGGGCTGGGTCATCCACCACTCATCGCTTTCCTCTCCTTTCGAGGGAACCGGCTGCTCCTGGGCCGGCGCGCAGCCGGACGTTCCCGCGGCGAGCGCAGCCGCCGCCATTCCGGAGACCTTCATGAAGTCACGGCGGGCGAGCGCGCCCGAGCCGGAACGCGGAGGGGAATCGGAATCCATGACGCGATACCTCGTGTGGGTTTGTGCCCAGGTCGGCTCGTGCGCCGACGGATGCGTCAACCTGTGCCCACGCGGCGCCTGTAGCAAGGCACGCCCCCACCAATGCGAGCTCCCGCACGACAGTGCAGGATCCTGCACTGTCCAGTGGACCCAGGTCGTTTGTCAGTTCACGTTATGTGCATAATTTGCAATCACTTACATCGACATGCACGCCGTGGCGTGCGCCTTGCTCATAGGACTGGTGTCGCCACCAATACGGTCTCCGGAGGGCTCCACTCATGCTGCTGTCCCTTGCGCTCGTTGCTACCCTGGCCCTGGGCCATGGCGTACCCATTGTTGACACCCTTCCGTCCGCGGCGCTCTTCCGGCCTAAGGCCTCCCCCGTGTCCGGGATGATGCCTGTTCCCGCCGCGGCGGAAGGGGTCCGCCTCTTTGACGTCGGCGCCCAGCGGACCGACCCCGACCCCGATCCGCAGCTCATCGAGTACAGTGACGCGTACTTCACGCGCCTCACCATCCACCGCTGGGCCAGCTACCTCACGCTCCCCCTCTTCGCGAGCGAATACGTTGTCGGCCAGAAGCTCCTCAACGGCACAGGTGGACAAAACCTCCGAGGGGTGCACGGCGCACTGGCCGCCGGCATCGGCGGCCTCTTCGTCGTGAATACGATCACCGGCGGCTTGAACGCGATAGAAGCTCGAAAGGACCCTGAGGAGAAGAACCGGCGCACGCTGCATACGGTCCTGATGCTGCTGTCCGACGCCGGCTTCGTGGCCACCGGGATGATGGCCAATCAACGTGAGGGCGAGGGCTCCCGGTTCGGAGCCTATACCGTGAACAACACCGCGCACCGGAACATGGCGATCGCGGCAATGGGCACGGCCCTGGTCGGATACGCGCTGATGCTCCCCGTCCCCATCATCGGGAGACATTGATGTCCGGCGCGGTCGACTGGCTCGGCGGCGTCCTGACGCCGTGGAGCGACTTCTACAGTTCGTCTTCCGGGACGGAGACGGTCGTGATGTTCCTGCACCTCGGGGCCATCGTGGCCGCGGGCGGTCTCGCCTTCACGCTGGACCGCGCGGTCTTCCGCAGTGGCCGGGCGGGGTGGCCCCTCCGTCCTGACCTCGCCCGCGAGTTGCACCAGTCGCACAACGCCGTCATCGGCGGGCTCATCGTGGTCTTCCTGAGCGGCATCGCCCTGACCGCCTCGGACCCGACCACCTTCCTGGTGTCGTGGATCTACTGGGCCAAGATGGTCACGGTCGTGCTCCTGCTCGCCAACGGATTGACCCTGAAGCGGTCCGGCGAGCGGCTCCTGCAGGCGCCGGACGACGAAGCTGCATTCCGGAAGCTACGGGCCGCCGCCGCCCGCAGCGCAGCGCTGTGGGCGCTCGCCGTCCTCGGCGGCGTCGCACTCACCACATTCGTTTGAGCGGCCCCTGAGGCCGAGAACCCTATGACCACGATGAAGCTCCCTGCCATCACTCCCGAGGACAATTGCAACGCCTGCGGCTCCTGTGTAGGACGCCGCGACTTCTTCCGAATCGGAGTCGGCGCAGCCATCGCCGCGGCGATTGCCGGTGCGCTTCCGGGGTCCCTGTCCGCGGCTCCGGTCCGGTGGACGACATCACTGTCGGACTCCGGCCCGCTCCGCTACCCGTTGCCGACGGCGGATGGTGTGGACGTCGACCGGAGTAACGAGGTGATCCTGGTGCGCTACCAGGGCACGCTCGCCGCGTTCGCGCTCTCGTGCCCCCACCAACACTCGATGCTGCGTTGGCGCGCCGACGACGGGATCTTCCAGTGCTCGAAGCATCACTCCGAGTACTCACCCACGGGCGTGTACGAGAAAGGCCGTGCCACCCGAAACATGGATCGGCTCGCCATCCATCTCGACGGCAATGAGGTGGTTGTGGATCCCGCCACCGTTTACCACAGCGACGACGACCCGCAGGGTTGGGCCGCGGCCGCCCTCACCGTCTGAATCAACCCTCAACGCGTCGAGATCCAACCATGGACACCACACGCCGATCGTCCGTCTCCCTGCCGATGCTGTCCGACCTGGACCGGAAGGTGGACCGCAGGAGCTTCCTCGAACACAGCACGCGCATGGCCGCCCTCGCGCTTCTCGCCGGCGCCGGCGCGTGCAACGCCGGCAGCATCACCGGCCCCACCTTCGGGAGCCCGGTCACGGTCAAGCTCGCCGACTATCCGGCGTTGGCCGAGCCGGGCGGCGTGGCACGCATCTCGGGCGTGAACCCGCCGGTCGCGCTCTCGAATCTGGGCAGCGGAACGTACAAGGCGCTCTCGCTCATCTGTCCCCACCAGGGAAGCACGGTGCAGTGGACGGGAACAGCGTTCTTCTGCCCGAACCACGGTGCCACGTTCTCGGACGCCGGCACGTGGGAAGGCGGACAGCCGACCTCCAACATGCGCGAGTACCCCGCGACCTACGACCCGAACGCCGGGACTGTGACCATCCAGCCGAAGTGAGGCCGGACGGGCACCGTGGCCACGAGGAAGCTCGGACCTGGTCAGGAGAGTCCGAGCTTCTCCAGCTTGTAGAAGAGCGTGCGCACGCTGACGCCGAGCAGCTTGGCCGCCTGGGCCTTGTTGTCTCCCGTGCGCTCGAGCGCCGCCTCGATCGCGGCGCGTTCCGCCCTCGCGACCGCGTCGCTGAGCGCCAGGACGGCGCTACCGCCTCCGGATCCGACCGGACCGGCCGAAGAAGAGGCGGCAGGAAGCTCCACCTCGGTGATCCGGGCGTCGCGCGACAGGAGCACGGCGCGTTCCAGGACGTTCAACAGCTCCCGCACGTTGCCGGGCCACGGGTAGGCGCGCAACGCGTCCAGTGCGGAGGGAGCGAGGGTCGCGTGGGTTCCCAGGCGCTCGGCGAATCGCGCGAGCGCATGCCGCGCCAACGGCTCGATGTCCTCGGGCCGTTCCCGCAGGGGTGGTACGTGGATGGGAAAGACGTTGATCCGGTAAAAGAGGTCCTCGCGGAAGCGGCCGTCCCGCACGAGCGCGGCAAGGTCCCGATGCGTCGCGGTGACGACGCGTACATCGACGGAGCGGGCGACGTTCGAGCCCAGTCGCTCCAGCGAGCCCTCCTGGAGCACGCGGAGGAGCTTCGGCTGCAGGTTGGTGGGCATGTCTCCGATCTCGTCGAGGAAAAGCGTACCTCCGTCGGCGACCTCGAGCTTCCCGGGCCGGTCCTTTACAGCCCCCGTGTACGCCCCGCGCGACACGCCGAAGAGCTCGGCTTCGAGCAGCTCTCCCGGAATCGCCGCGCAGTTCACAGCCACGAACGGCCGGTCACGACGCACCGAGCCAGTGTGCAGGGTACGCGCCACGACCTCCTTGCCGACCCCCGTCTCACCGGTAACGAGCACGGTGGTGGGCGCGTCGGCTACCTGGCGCGTCAATTCGAGGACGCGCTTCATGGCGTCGCTCCGAGCCACCACACCGACGGCTCCTTCCCCGCCGGGCTCGGGCTCGACGCCCACCCGCGTCGGTCGGCTGTCGAGCGCCCGTTCCACCAGCGCCTCCAACTCCTCGACGCTGAACGGCTTCAGCACGTAGTCGAAGGCTCCTGCCTTGATCGCCTCGACGGCGCTCTCGACGGTCCCGAAGGCGGTGACGAGGATCACGGGCAGACCGGGCCGATCCCGCCGGATCTGCGACAGCAGCTCAAGCCCGGAGCGGCCCGGGAGTTGAAGGTCCGTCACCACCGCGTCCACGGACTCCCGCGAGAGCACGTCGTGGGCGTCCTCCGCGGACGGCGACGTGAGGACGCGGTAACCGCGGTCCCCCAGCGCCATTTCCACGATCCTGCGGATTCGTGGCTCGTCGTCGACGACGAGCACGGTCTCGCTCATGCCTTCTCCGCTGCTCCGGTGGGAAGGACGACTCGCATGCACGTCCCGGATCCGGGGACGCTGCTCACTTCCACGTGACCCCCATGAGCTTCCACCAATTGACGCACGATGGGAAGGCCCAGGCCCGTCCCGGAACGGTGGGTCGTAACCAGAGGCTTCCAGATCTCACCCAACCGCTCAGGCGGGATCCCGACCCCATCGTCCTCCACCTCCAGGACCGCGTTGTCGCGGTCCATCCGCGTGCGAACGCACACCGTGCCTCCACCGGCCCCACACGCCCGCATGCCGTTGGTGATCAGGTTGACCACGACCTGCCGGAGCTGATCCGGGTCGGCCCGCAGGGGGGTGGCATCCCCCTCCAGGGTGAGCACGATGTTCAACTCTCGCGCGTCGGGTCCGAGTGCTTCCGCGGCCGCGCCGGCGATACCGTGCAGATCCGTGTCCCTGGGCACGGGCGGGGACGGACGCCCGAAGACCAGGAGGTCGTCGACCAGTCGGGCCAGGCGCTCGACCTCGGACTGAAGCATCTCGCTGACCTCGCGCTCGCGAGGGCCAGCCTGCGGAGCGCGCGCGAGAATCTCCGTGCCGGCGCGCAGAACGGACAGCGGCGTGCGGATCTCGTGGGCAAGACTCTTGGTGAGCACCCCGATCGCCGCCAGCGACTCGCTTCGTGCCAACTCGGCGCGGGCGTGCTCGAGGCGCTCGACCATGCTCCCCATCGCTTCGGCGAGCACCCG
>JBBSOM010000275.1:0-4968 GCA_038259715.1 Longimicrobiales bacterium | reverse complement strand
CGATCCGTTCCGTACCTGGGCCGTGGCGCGCAAGGAGATGATCCAGCTCCGGCGCGACCCGCGCAGCATGATCCTGGCGTTCCTGCTTCCGGTCTTCCTGCTCCTCTTCTTCGGCTATGCGATCACCTGGGACGTCAATGACATCTCGATCGCCGTCGTGGACCACGACCGCACCGCGGGCAGTCGCCGGCTGCTCGAGGCGTTCGAGGCCAGCGGGTACTTCACGGTGGTCGAGTACCTCCCGTCGGACGGTGCCGTCGAGGAGGAGCTGGTCCGAGCCCGCGTGAAGGGCGTACTCACGATCCCCCCCGCATACGATGTCGACCTCCGGGCCGGCCGCGGCGCCGAGGTGCAGCTTCTCCTGGACGGAAGCGACGCCAACACCGCGACCATCGCACAGAACTACGCGGATGCGATCGTGACGCGGTACGGGATACGCGCGGTCCTGCGAGGCCGGAGCGTCAGCGCGCCCATCCGGCTCGAGCAGCGCACCTGGTACAACCCGAACCTGGAAAGCCGGAACATGATCGTGCCCGGCCTGATCGCGGTCATCATGTCGATCATAGCGGCCATGCTCACCGCGCTCACCATCGCGCGCGAGTGGGAGCGCGGCACCATGGAGCAGCTGGCGGCCACGCCGGTCGGACGCCTCGAGGTCGTGATCGGAAAGCTCCTCCCCTACCTGGCCATCGGCGCGTTCGACGTGGCGGTCACGGTGGTGGCGGGAATCCTCATCTTCGGCACGCCCTTGCACGGTAGCGTCGTGCTGCTCGGGGTCATGACCCTGCTCTTCCTGGTCGGGGCGCTCGGCCTCGGGATCTTCATCTCGGCGACCGTGAAATCCCAGGTGCTGGCCACCCAGGTGGCCATGGTCGCGACGTACCTCCCCGCCCTCCTGCTGTCCGGCTTCCTGTACGACGTCTCGAGCATGCCCCCCTTTCTGCAGGCCGTGACCTTCCTCATTCCCGCGCGCTACTTCGTGACCGTGACCCGCGGCATCTTCCTCAAGGGCGTCGGCATCGACGTCCTGTGGCCGCAGGCGCTGTTCATGCTGTTGTACGCGATCGTCGGGCTCGGGCTGGCAGTGCGAATGTTCCGCAAGGAGTTGCGCGTATGAGCGCATTCGCTGAATCGCGCCTTCGCGTTGGCCGGATGGTACGCAAGGAGATACGCCAGCTCCTGCGCGACCCCATGTCGATCCGCATGATCTTCGGCGCGCCGATCATCCAGCTCCTCCTGTTCGGCTACGCCGTGAACACCGATGTCCGCCACGTGTCCACGTATCTGGTGGACCACGACCGCACGGCGGAATCCCGTCTGCTGGTGGATGCGTTCACGGCGTCCGGATATTTCGACGTGGTCGCCTCGTCGGACGATCCCGCGGAGCTCGGCCGCGCGCTCGACCGCGGCCAGGCCACGGTCGGCCTGCAGATCCCGGTGGGCTTCGCGGCGGACGTCGCAGCGGGTCGGGGCCCCGCGGTCCAGCTCCTGGTCGACGGCGCCAACTCGAACACGGCCACGGTGGCGGCCGGGTATGCCGCGCAGATCGCCCAGAAGATGGGAGCGCGCATCGCCGCGGAGCGTGGCTCCCCCCTCCCCCGCGCGGTCGACTTGCGTACGCGCGCCTGGTTCAATGCCTCGCTCGCGTCGCGGGTCTACAACGTGCCCGCAGTGATCGGGGTGATCGTCCTGCTCATGTGCCTCCTGCTCACCGCGCTCGCGGTGGTACGTGAGCGGGAGGTCGGAACCCTCGAGCAGTTGCTCGTGTCACCGTTGACCGCAACCGAGCTCATCCTGGGCAAGACGCTCCCCGTCGCCGGTGTGGCGGTGATCCAGCTCGCCCTCGTGACCGCGGTCGCGTTGCTCTGGTTCCACATCCCGTTCAGGGGCTTTCCGCCGACGCTCCTGTTCGCGGCCATCATGTTCATCGTCGCGGGGCTCTCGTTCGGGCTCTTCATCTCGACCATCTCGAAGACCCAGCAGGAAGCCTTCCTGTCGATGTTCCTGTTCATCCTACCGGCCATCATCCTGTCCGGCTTCCTGTACCCGATCGAGACGATGCCCGCGTTCTTCCGCGCGCTCACGTGGATCAATCCGCTCCGGCACTTCCTGTTCGTCGTGCGGGCGATCTTCCTCAAGGGCGCGGGATTCCACGAGCTCTGGTTGCAGTTTTCGATCCTGGGAACGATGGCGGTGCTCGGCGTCGTCGGGGCAACGCGGCGCTTCAAGAGCACACTGTAGACCTGGGGGCCCACGCTCCTGCGGTCGCGGGCCCCCTTTTCATGTGGTCAACGGTCTGCGATGGGTCGCTCCAGCAGGCGAGCCAACGTGCTCATGAGGTCCTGGTAGCGAACGTCCAGCTCCTCCATCCTCGGATAGGCGTTGGAGGTGGGCCGCGTGTCCGCGCCGTAGATGAGCGTGAGGATGTTGGCGTAGTCCGTAGTGAGCTGCGGGCGCAGGTCGGCATGGTCGCCCGTGAGTCCGTGCTTGTAGAGTTTTCCAAGGACGGCTTCCAGCTCCGTCTTCTGGCGCGAGGCCTCCTGGCCCTCCGCTCCGCCGCGGGCGATGGCCGCACCCAACTCCTCGAGTCGTGCCAGTCCCCTGGCAACGCCGAGCTGGATGTTCGTGATCCGGTCACGGGCCAGGATCGCCAGGTCGAAGGTCTCCTTGAGCTCCGTGAAGGTGCTGGTGATCCGTGGGTCCATCACCACGTCGAATGTCTGGCTCTGGCTCCACCCGTCCGCGGTCCGGAGCGTGGCGGTATAGGTGCCCGGTAGCGCGTAGGGCCCATCGGTGTCTCCGGTCACGACCGAGATGCGCTCCCCGATGCCCTCGTTTACGCCGGGGGCGAGATACGCCGGCGGGTAATGGAGGTCCCAGACGAGTCTGTGCATGCCGGCCGCGGTGCTCACCGTCGGCTCGCCAACGACGGTCACGGTGGGCTCCCGCATGGCCTGAAAAACCTCATCCTTGGTCCCGGGGCCCGAGCTGGTGAAAGTGCGTACCATCGCACCGGCGGCGTCGCGGATCTCCTGGCGTGAGGTCGTCGAGAATCCAGAGCCCCCGCCCCTGCGTGGCCACGACGAGGTCCGTGCCCTTGATGAGGAGATCCATCACGGGTGTGCGTGGAAGGCTCTGCTGAAACGACTGCCAATGGGCGCCGTCGTCGAACGAGATGCTGTGGAGCGGCAGGCCGGGTGGTGTGATGTCCTGCCACGACGCGCCTTCGTCCCTGGAGATATGGATGGCGCCGTCGTCCGATCCCGCCCAGAACAAGCCCTTCCGGAACGGTGACTCCTCGAAGGCGAAGACCGTGCCGTAGACCTCCACGCCCGTCTGGTCACGGGTCAACGGACCGCCGGGTCCGTCGCGATCCACGTCCTTGTGCTCCTCCCAACGGGTGAGATCGGGGCTGATGATTTCCCAGGTCTGTCCCTCGTCACGGGTCCGGTGGACATACTGGGACGTGTGGTAGATCACGTCCGGATCGTGCGGCGAGAAGCGGATCTGGGAGTTCCACTGCTCACGGTATTTGTAGTCGGCGTTGGGCAGTCCGTGGCCTTCCTGGGGCCAGATCCAGATCTCCCGCAGCTGGTCCGTGGTACGGTCCAGGCGGTTCACCCAGCCTTTGCAGGCGCCGTACACGATGTCCGGTTTCGCCGGATTCACGGCCAGAGGGCCGGTCTCACATCCGGGCCCTCCGAACCAGTTCTCGAACGGCGTGAGCCCATGGGTGACGATGCTGGGGACGGACAGCGTCGTGTTGTCCTGTTGCGGGGCGTACAGGCGGTAGGGGAAGCGGTCGTCGGCGACGACCGTGTAGTACTCGCCCGTGGGCTGGTTGTACTGCGTGGACCAGGTGGCACCGTCGGTGAAGGTGATGTTGGCCCCGCCGTCGTTGGACTGGATCCAGATCTCCGGATGGCCGGGATTGATCCACATGTCGTGGTTGTCGCCGTGGGGCGTGGGGATGTTCACCAAGGAGAGACCTGCGTCGTCAGAGCCGAAAAAGCCCTCGTTGTTGATGAACACCCGGTCGCCATTGGTCGGATCGGCGTACACGTGGGTGTAGTACCAGGGGCGCGCCAACATGCTTTGATCGCCGTTGACCCGGCGGAACGTGGCGCCGCGGTCTTCGGACCGGTACAGGCCGCGGAGCGACCCTTCGGCTTCGAGGAGTGCGTAGACCCGGTTCGGCATCGCCGCGGACACGGAGATGCCGATGCGCCCGATCATCTCGGGAAGTCCGCCGCCGAGCTTCGTCCACGTCTCGCCGCCGTCGGTGGTCTTGAAGACTCCGCCCATCTTCGACCCGCTGAACATGGCCCACGGCTTCAGTTCGGCGGTCCACATGGCGGCATACAGGGTGTTGGGGTGGGACCGAAGACGCTGCCCAACGCCGCCACGAAGACGCGGCCGGGATCGGTGGGATGGATCTGGATGCGGTTGATATGCCGGGACTCGGAAAGCCCGAGCTTCTGCCATGTCTTGCCGTCATCGGTGGTGCGGTAGATGCCGTCACCAACGGATACGTTGCCGCGTACGCCGCCCGACCCCGTGCCGGCGTACACGATGTCCGAGTTGGACGCGGCCACGGCCAGGGCCCCGATGGGGCCCACCCCCAGGTACCCGTCGGAGACGTTGCGCCACGTCTGGCCGGCGTCGTCGGTACGCCAGATGCCGCCTCCCGCCGCTCCCATCAGGAACGTGTGCATGCGGTCCCGGTACCCGGTGACGGCCGTGGACCGACCCCCTCGGCTCGGACCAAGGGAGCGCAGGCGGAGCGCGGAATAGAGGCCGGGGTCCACCGTGGTGTTGGCGGACGTGGCCTGGGCCTGCGTCTCTCCGCCGGCCAGAACGGCCAGCGTGACGAGGAGCGACACCCTGAGGGGGACTATCGACACGACGAGTGCTCCTTCGCGGGCCATGACGCCGGCCGCGGCACGATGGATGGATAGATCCGGGAGG
>JBBSOM010000274.1:0-4971 GCA_038259715.1 Longimicrobiales bacterium | reverse complement strand
CCGCCACCACCGCCAGGACCCGGCGGATCAAAACGCCCATTGCGCGGAAAGCTGGAACTGCCTGGGCGGAGCCGCCGTGGTGAACACGATCGGAGCTCCGGGCCACCCCACCTGGGTGCGGGGACCCCCGCCGGGAATGCCATTGGCGAAGCCCGTGTAATTCGTGCGGTTGAGCAGGTTGAAGCCCTCGACCCGCATCTCCAGCTTGCCACCCGCCAGACGGGGCGTCCAGGCAACGCTTGCCGCCAGCGTCCAGGCGGAGGGGAGGCGCTCGCCGTTGCGGGGCACGCCCGGGAACCGGTCGTAGTTCCCCACGAAGCCATTGCCGAAGATCGCGCCGGAGCCGTCGAGGTCCCGGAAGTACGCCACGCGATTGACGGGCGTGCCCGACTGCCAGTCCAGCGTCCCCGAGACCCTCAACGCGTCCATCGCGTCCCAGAGGCCCCGGACGGTCACATGATGACGCCGGTCGTTGACACCGTCGGCCCACTCGACGGCGTAGTCGTTGGCCTCGGCGGCGTTGAAGTTGATGTCCTCGGTGTCGTTGCGGGTCCGCGACCACACCCACGAGCCTTCGAAGGAGACGTGGTCGACCAGGGCGCGCCGGAGCGTGGTCTGGAGCGCCAGGTAACGCCCACGCCCCCCCGAGTCGGTGGTGGTGAGGCGGCGGTATCCGCTCGTCGCCGGGTCGACCGGGCGGAAGGCGTCCCCGAACTCGGGCGAGCGGTTCACCGTGTCGCCGGGCTGGAGCGGACGCTGGATGGCGTTCAGGTCCCAGGAGCGGGGCAGGTTGTGGCTTTCCACCCACACCCCGTCGACGGACAGGCTCCATGCGTCGCCGAACTGACGCTGATACCCCAGGGACGCCTGGGCGCTGTAGGGTTGATCGAGTCCTCGCGCGAACATGCGGCGCACCTCCCGCGGAGGAAGGTCGCCCTGCAGGGTCTCCACGTCGGAGGCGGTCGGCCCCCGCCTGAACGCGGGCGGAGGGAAGCGGGTCCCCTCTTCGAAGGTCACCACGGCGTTTCCGTCGGGTCCGAACTGCACGGCGTCCGAGTACACGGCGTAGGGGAACTTGCCCGTATACAGCCCCCACCCCCCCCGCACCACGCTCCGCGGCGAGGCGAGCCAGTTGAAGGAAAGCCGCGGCTGGAAGTTGTTCAGGTCGGGCTTGCTCTCGCCTCGTGACGTGATGTCGTCGTAGTCCCAGCGAACGCCTCCCTGGAGGGTCAGGGCAGGTGTCACACGCCAGCGGTCCTCCACGAACGCGGCCCAGAGGGTCTGGGTCAGGTCCACCTGCTGCGGATGCGCGTCGATGCTGTAGCGGAGCACACGCACGTCCGCGGGGATGTCCCGGATGGACACGAAGGGGCCCGAGGGCTCGATGTTCCCCTCGTCCACGACGGTGTACGCTCCCCGCGGGTTGGTGTTGGCGCCGCGGAGTTTGAAGGAGGACGTCACCACGTCCATCCCAAGGCGGAGCGCGTGGTCGTCCCCGATGTGGGTCTCGAATTCGTCCTTGAACTGAAGCTGGAGCTCGGACTCGTCGAAGATGTAGTTGGTGGACCCCACCACGGCTTCCACCGTCGTGACGTCGGGCGCGACGATGGTGACCTGGGGAGTCTCGAGGTCGCTCGCGCTGGGCGGGAAGTTCCATGTGAACGTACCCACCTGGGCCGACAGCCGGTTACTGGCCCGCCCACCGCGGAACGCAATCCGGTGCGTCAGGTTCGTCAGGCTTCCGATGCGCCGGGTGGTGATGTCCGCCTCGGGCACGATCACGCCTCCGCCCTGTCCTCGGCGTCGCACGTCGCTCATGGCGAAGCGGAGCGTCGTGCTCTGGCTGGGTGACCACCCCTGATCGAGGCGACCGAACATCTTCCAGATCTCCCGCTCCTCGGTTCCGAGGAACGAGGCACGGGCCGTGGAGCCGATCCGGTCCTCCTGCTCGTTCGTGTACTCCACGGTTCCGAACGCGAACGTCGCGCCTTTGCGAAGGGGCCCGCCCAGGGATCCACCCACCTGAGCGCGCTTGAAGCCGTCCGGGTCGACGCCGTCCGGGGCGAACTTGGGTCGGGCATCCAGGGGAATGCCAGGTCGGTCGACCACGAACACCTCCCCGGTCCACGCGTTCCCGCCCGCTCGGGTCTCCATGTCCACGACCCCGTTGGTCGAGCGGCCGAACGAAGGCTGATACACGGCCGCACGCACATTCAGGCGCTCCAGCGCCGAAAGCGGAAACTCGACCCGGGGCCCTCCCAGAAAGCCTTCGTTGTTGTCCAGACCGTCGGCGGTATACTGCGTGTAGAGGGCGTTGTCTCCGTCGATGACCAGCGGAGGCGCGTCTCCGAAGAAGCCTGTCGATTGCGCTACCCCCGGCACGTTGAACGCCAGCGTCAGCGGGTTGCGCCCGTTGGTCGGGAGGATGCGCAGTTCGTACGGCTCCACGGCTCCGCCCGTTTCGGCTCCGTCCGTGTTCAGCAGGGGGCGCTGGCGGCGGGACACGACCGTGACCGCGTCCAGCGCGTACAGCGGCGCGAGCGTCACTGCCACCTCGTGGTGCGCCCCTGGCGCGAGGGACGCAATGCCCTGCCGTGCGGCGACATAGCCCGAACGGCTGAAGGTCAGCGTCCCCGGTGCGTCCGCCGGGATGCTCAACCGGAAGCGGCCGGCGTCGTCGGTGAGGGTACGCGAGCCCCCCCGATCGAAACGGACCTCCACGCCCGACAGGGGGCCGGTGCCCTGACCGAGAACGGCGCCGGTCACCCGCGCTTCCGAAGTCCGGACCTGGGCGGCAGCTCCGGGTGGAGAGATGAGACAGACCACGGAGGTGATCGCGAGAAGGATCAGCATGGCGCCTGACGATCCGGTCGACGAGGGCCGCGTCCCGAACTTTCGGATTCCCCACAACACCCGTTGAAGCACGGTGATTCCCGTGAGCCCGGCCATGAGGAGGAACAGCGCCACCTGGTGCCTCGGAAACAGGAAGAAGAGGGTGTAGAACACCACGGTCTCCCCACCGGAGATCATCGCCTCGGGAATGATCACGGACGTGGGTGGATTCCGGACTTCCGCCGCCCGGCCCCTCTTCTCGAGGAGGGCGGCGGGTACCATCCACGCGGCCGGGTTCACGTAGAAGACGGCGAGGAGGAGCAGCGCGGCCGCCGGAAGTCGCGGGTCGGCACCGGGTCGGAGCGCGAAGGCAACGGGTATGGCCGCGTACACGACGAAGTCGGTCACCAGGTCCAGGTAGCCACCCAGGTCCGAGGTACGTCCATGGGTCCGGGCCACGGCGCCGTCGAGACCGTCGAGGACGCGGTTGGCTATCCACAGCGCGAGTCCCGTGATGAAGGCGCCAGCCCAGGCGGCGAGCGCGGCCCCGAGACCCACGAACAGGGCGACAAGGGTTACGGCGGTCGGAGACGCCCCCGACAGGCGGCGGGCGACCGGTGCCAGGGCCCGGTCCTTGAGGGGACGTAGAAGCGGATCGAACACGAGGTTCCGGGATGCGAATGGGAGGAGGACGTGCGAGCCACGACCTCCGTGCACCCAGCGGAAGACTCGATGCCCCAGCCAGGTTCCTGCCTCACCGAACTCACCGGGAACCTGGGACACGGGAGACTGTTTGTGATATAGGAAGACGAAATCCAGCGATGAGGAGGACCGATGGACAAGGCGCTCGAATTCGACGTACTCGTGATCGGCGCAGGTACAGGCGGCCTCGGCGTAGCCAGGCGCTGCGCCGAGGCGGGCCTGTCGGTGGGCATCACCGATGAGCTTCCCTATGGCGGCACCTGTGCTCTCCGCGGCTGCGACCCGAAGAAGATGCTCGTCGGCGTTACCGAGGCGCTGGACTGGGCCCGGCGTATGGAGGGCAACGGGGTGGAGGCTGAAGACCTTCGGGCGAATTGGACCGCGATGATGGCGTTCAAGCGGAGCTTCACCGACGCCATGCCCGGCCGGATCGAGAAAGGCCTCGAGAAGGCGGGGGTGCGCATGTTCCACGGCCCGGCGCGCTTCACGGGACAGACTCAGGTGAGGATCGGAGGCCCCGAGTTGGTCACGGTCCGGGCTGGGCGGACCCACATCGCTGCGGGCGCCCGGCCGCGGCCGCTCGGTATTCCCGGCCAAGAGCGGGTGATCACCAGCACCGACTTTCTGGAGTTGCCGGCGCTACCGCCCCGGATCTGCTTCATCGGGGGAGGCTTCATCTCCTTCGAGTTCAGCCATATCGCGCGCCGGGCCGGAGCCCGGGAAGTGACTGTGCTCCATCGCGGCGAGCGTCCGCTGGAAGGGTTCGATCCCGATCTCGTCCGCCGCCTGGTGGAGCGCACGCGCTCGCTGGGAGTGGATGTGCGTCTTCGGTCATGCGTGACGCGTGTCGAGGAGGAGGACGGCGGCTTGCGCGTCCGCTACGACGGACCCGATAAGGAGGCGTTCGTGCTCTGCGACCTCGTCGTCCATGGCGCCGGCCGGGTCGCCAATCTGGACGGACTCGCGCTCGATGAGGCCGGCGTTCGCTGGGGTCCGCGGGGCGTCGAAGTCACGCGTGCGTTGCGGAGCGTCTCGAATGCCGCGGTCTACGCGGCAGGTGACGCAGCCGACACCGGCGCTCCTGCCCTGACTCCGATCTCGGCCTACGACGCCCGGATCGCAGCCAAAAACATCATCGCGGGCGAGGACGTTGCCGAGATCGACTATCCGCCAATCCCGAGCGTCGTCTTCACCGGTCCTCCGCTGGCCAGAGTGGGACTGCTCGAGACGGAAGCGCGCGAACAGGGTCTGGATTACGAGGTCCACCACGTTGCGGACACCGGCCACTGGTATTCCTCGATGCGGGTGGCGGAGCCGGCCAGCGGGTTCAAGGTCCTGGTGGAGAAGGCTTCGGGAAGGATCCTGGGGGCACACCTTCTGGGGCCGGGAGCCGAGGAACAGGTCAACGTCTTCAGCATGGCCATGAAGGCGGGCCTG
>JBBSOM010000273.1:0-4978 GCA_038259715.1 Longimicrobiales bacterium | reverse complement strand
GAACATGCGCTCGACCTGGTCCCGCTCGTGCTTCCGCAGCAGTCCGTGGTCGACGAAGAGGCACGTGAGCCGGTCTCCGATGGCGCGGTGGACCAGCACGGCCGCAACGGACGAGTCCACACCCCCGGACAGGCCGCAGATGGCCGTGCCGTCCCCGACCTGTTCGCGGATACGCGCGATGGTGTCCTCGATGAACGCGCCCGCGGTCCAGGTGGGACGCGCGCCGCAGATGTCGAAGAGGAAATTTGACAGGATCTCGTCCCCACGGGTCGTGTGCGCGACCTCCGGGTGGAACTGCACGCCCCAGATGGGCCGGTCCACGGCCCGGAACGCGGCCAGCGGGAGCGACGCCGTCGAAGCCAGGCGGACGTATCCGGCCGGGGCTTCGTCGATATGGTCGCCGTGGGAGCACCACACGGTGGTCGACTCCCCCTCGGAGAAGCCCGTGAAGATGCCCTCCGCGCGCGCGATCGACAGGTCGGCTCGGCCATATTCCCGCTTCCCGTGATGGACCTTCGCGCCCTCCATGTGCGCGATGAGCTGCATGCCGTAGCAGATGCCCAGCACGGGGATCCCCGAGGTGAGCAGGTCGGCGTCCGTGCTCGGAACGCCCTCGTCGTACACCGAGGAGGGCCCACCCGACAGGATCACGCCTTTCGGGTTCCAGGCGCGGATCCACGCGAGGTCACGCGTCGGCGTATGGATCTCGCAGTAGACGCGCTCTTCCCGGATGCGTCGGGCGATGAGCTGCGTGAACTGGGATCCGAAGTCCAGGATCAGGATTCGGTCGTGCTCGTGACTCATGCGGCCTCGCTCATAGGCTAACCGAGATCTCCGGAGGAGGGCGTCTCCTCGAGACCCTCCTCCGCGCGGACCAGATCCCGGAACGTCTCGCGCCGGCGGATCAGGACCACGCGGTCGCCGTCCACCATGCACTCGGCCGGACGGCGGCGGCCGTTGTAGTTGGACGCCATCGCAAAACCGTACGCGCCGGTCGTGCGCACGGCGAGAAGCGCGCCCGGCTCCGGCACGGACAGGGAGCGGTCCCGTGCCAGGAAGTCCCCCGTCTCGCAGATGGGGCCGACCACGTCGACGACCTCCTCGCGGCCGTCGACGGGCGTGACGACGGGGTCGATTTCGTGGTAGCCGCCGTAGTGGCTCGGGCGGATCAGCTCGCTCATACCACCGTCGACGATCACGAACGTCTTCCCGGCGCGCTTGACGTAGTGGACGCGCGTGAGGAGCACCCCGGCCTCACCGACGATCGACCGGCCCGGCTCGATGATCAGGCGGAGCCCGGCGTCGCGCAGGCGCGGGGCCACATGGGCGGCCAGTCCGACCGGATCGAGCGCGGGCCCATCATCGTAGGCGATTCCGAAGCCACCCCCGATGTCCAGATACTCCAGTTGGATACCCGCCCGGGACAACTGCCCGACGAGGCCCAGGACGAGGTCCAGCGCGCGTTGGTAGGGCGCGGGGTCCACGATTTGCGAGCCGATGTGGACATCCACGCCGCGAGCGAGCAGGTGAGGCCGCCCCGCCGCCCACCGGTACAGGTCGGCCGCCTCCGCGAGCGGCACCCCGAACTTGGTGGCGGCATGACCCGTGGCGGTGTACTCGTGCGGGGTGGGCGACAGCACGTCGGGGTTGATGCGCAGCGCAAACGGGGCGCGAAGCCCGAGTTCCCCGGCAACCTGGTCCAGTCGACGCAACTCGCCCGCGCTCTCGACGTTGAAGCCGTAGATCCCCTGCTCCAGCGCGGCGCGCATCTCCTCGACGGTCTTGCCCACGCCGGCGAAGACGATCTTCGAGGGGGGGATACCCGCACGCACTGCGCGGTAGAGTTCGCCCGCGCTCGTGATGTCCGCACCGGCGCCCAGCGCGGCCAGGCGACGCAGGATCGACAGGTTCCCGTTCGCCTTCACCGAGTAGGCCAGCAGGTGGTCCACGTCCGCAAACGCGCTCTGGAACGCGCGCAACCGGGATGCGATCCACTGGACGTCGTACACGTAGAGCGGCGTGCCGAAGCGGTCGGCGAGCTCGGACAGGCGGACCTCGCCGCACCGGAGTTCCCCGTCCACCCGGGGGAACGGCGCGGTCAGTACGCCCTGGCCCAAACCACTTCCGTCTTCGAAGCCCCCTCGCCCGACACGCACGTCTCGGGCGGCGTCTCGGACCGGAACTCCGCGTCGGGGATCACGCGCGTGGTCGCCTTTGTGGCGTCCTTCATGCGCTGCTCGACGGCAGGGTCGCCACACCACCCGGTGTAGACGAAGCCTCCGGGCCCCTCGAGGATCTCCTGCGCCTCGGCCATCGTCTTCACGCCGCGGTGGGTGTTTTCCTCCCGGCGTCGGATCGCCGCGTCCTTCAACTCCGTCTGAAAGGCTTCCAGACGAGCGGGCATGCTCGCGACGGCTTCGGCCTCCGCCACGAATTCCTTGCGCTTTGCACCTTCCGGGGTCACGCGGCGAGCCAGCGCGAGTTGACCCTGCTCGAGGTCCTTCGGCCCGATCTCCACGCGGAAGGGGACGCCCTTGCGCTCCCACTCGTAGAACTTGGACCCGGGCGACAGATGGTCGCGCGCGTCGATCTTCACGCGTACGCCCAACTCCCGGAGCCGGGCCGCGACCTCGTCCGACTTGGCCATCACGGCCGGGCGGGTATCGTCGCCACGCAGGATCGGAACGATCACCACCTGCACCGGCGCGAGGCGCGGCGGCACCACGATGCCGTTGTCGTCGCCATGCGTCATGACGAGCCCGCCCACCAGGCGGGTCGACACGCCCCAGGACGTGTTCCACGCGAACTCCTCCTGCCCCGCTTCCGACTGGAACTTCAGCTCGAACTGCTTGGCGAAGTTCTGGCCCAGGAAGTGCGACGTGCCGGCCTGGAGCGCCTTGTTGTCCTGCATGAGGGCTTCGCATGCGTAACTGCGGACGGCTCCGGCGAACTTCTCCGAATCCGACTTGAGCCCCGTGACGGGCGGCATGCCCATCCAGTCCTCCATGAACGTCCGGTAGACGCCGAGGATCTTGAGCGTCTCCTCTTCGGCCTCGTCGGCTGTGGCGTGCGCTGTGTGGCCTTCTTGCCAGAGGAATTCCGACGTGCGCAGAAAGAGCCGCGTGCGCATCTCCCAGCGCACTACGTTGGCCCACTGGTTCATCAGGATGGGCAGGTCGCGGTAGCTCTGCACCCACTTCGCGTACATCGAGTAGATGATGGTCTCCGAGGTCGGCCGGATGACCAGCGGTTCCTCGAGTTCCTTGCCGCCCGCCTGCGTCACGATGGCCAACTCGGGAGCGAAGCCCTCGATGTGCTCCTTTTCCCGCTCGATGAAACTCTTCGGGATCAGGAGCGGGAAGTACGCGTTCTCGTGCCCCGTCGCCTTGAACATGTCGTCCAGGGCCCGCTGCATGAGTTCCCAGATGCCGTATCCCCACGGGCGGATGACCATGCATCCGCGCACGGGCGAGTAGTCGGCCAACTCGGCGCGCTGGACCACTTCATTGTACCAGGCCGAGAAATCCTCGGCCCTCGGCGTCAGCTTCTTTTCGTCAGACATCGGGCTCCTGCCCTTGTAGGGTCCGCTTCCTCTTCTGCTCCCATTCCCGATCCTCCTGCCGCACCTTGCGCAGGGACAGCCCCCCGGGGACCACGAAAAGGATCAGCGCAGACACGATCCACGTCGTTCGGAACGACAGCCCCGAGAACCCCGAGAAGTCCCGAACGAGAAACGCTACCAACGCGCCGCCCCCGATCGCCACCAATCCCGCACCCGCCAGGATCGCCCATTCCAGGTAGTCCAGACGACGCGCCGCCCGGGATGCGAACTCACGCGTGAGCCGTGCCGCCCGTTCCTCGTCGCGCTTCTGTCTCCGCTCCCGGCTCACAACAACGTGTCCAGAGCCACTTCGCGCTCCTGTCCCGTCGTCATGTCGCGGAGGACGCAGGCCCCGCGCGCGACTTCATCCGGCCCGAGCACCAGCACGTGGCGGGCGCCCTCGGTCTCGGCGACCTTGAACTGCTTGCGCACGGACTGTTCCTTGAGCGCATACAGCACGCTCTTGCCCTTCTCGCGCAGTCCATGGGCAAGGCCCAACCCGAGCGGGCGCTGCTCCTCTCCGACGGCCACCAGAAAGTAGTCGACGCTCCGCCGGTATTCAGGCACCAGGCCGCGCTCGCCCAGCAACTCGGTCAGGACCACGTCGCCCATGCCGAATCCGACCGCGGGGAGGGGCTCACCGCCCACCAGCTCGAGGAGACGATCATAGCGGCCGCCGCCGCAGATCGCGCGCAGTTCACCCTTTCGGTCGAACAGTTCGAAGACGATGCCCGTGTAGTAAGCGAGCCCGCGCACGATCGCGAGGTCGACCTCCACGAAGTCGCCCAGACCCATCGCCGCGAAGATCCCGAGGTACTCCTTCAGGCGCGCGAGTTCTCCGGCTACCCCCGGGCGGCTCCCGAAGCCCGCCTCGAGCGCCTCGAGCCCAGGGCCGTCGAAAAGCGCCATGACGGCTGCGGTCTCGTCGGCCCGCACCCCGGAGGCTTCGAGCTTGGCACGGGTCGTCTCAGGCGGCTCACGCTCAACCTTGTCGACCGCGGAGAAAGCGGTGTCCATGGCATCGGGACCGACCCCGCACGAAGACAAAACGGCCGAAAGGAGGCGGCGGTCCGAGACGCGTGCGCGAAAATCCGCTGCGGTGAGCCCGAGCGCACGTAGCGCGTCGATCGCCACGGCGAGAACCTCGGCGTCCGCACCGACGCCCGCCTCGCCAACGATGTCGACGTTCCACTGGAAGTGCTCGCGCAAGCGGCCCCTCTGCTGCCGCTCGTAGCGGAAGAGCTGGGGGATCGTGAACCAGCGAATCGGCTTGGGCATCGCGCGACTGCGCTCCCCCAGGATCCGCGCCAGAGACGGGGTCATCTCGGGCCGCAAAGTCACCTGACGGTCGCCCTTGTCCACGAAATTGTAGAGCTG
>JBBSOM010000272.1:0-4978 GCA_038259715.1 Longimicrobiales bacterium | reverse complement strand
ATGCTCACCATGCCCGCCTCGCGTCCGGTCAGGAGGTCGGACACCGACGTGATCGGCACGTCGGCGAGCTTCTTTTCGACGTCGACGCTGGCCACGCTCGTCCCGATCGCGCGCCGCCTGGTTGCACCCGGCGTGCCCGTGACGATGATCTCATCCAGGTCCACCGCCGCGTTCTCGAGTTCGAAGCGCACGGTCGACGTTTGGCCGGCCTGCACCGTGACGACGTGGTCCTGGGTTGCGTAGCCGATCACCTCGACGCGGAGGGTGTGATCGCCCGCGGGAACACCGGGGATCAGGAACCGGCCCTCGGCGTTGCTCAGCGACCCGATCTCGCGACCCACAACGTAGATCTGGGCCCCAGAGATCGGGCGCATGCTACCGGATTCGACGACCTCGCCCGCGATGGTGCCCACTTGCTGGGCGCGCAGCGATGGAGCCGCGACGAGCAGCAGCGCTCCCGCAATCCAGGCCCCCACGCGCGGTTTACAGTATCCGTAGACGCGCATATACGTGCCTCCTCCTGATGGGAACAAACATCCGAGAGCACGAGGTCCGCCGACTGAGGCGGTTCGACGTTGTCGTTACCTGGGGGGGGCACGATCACGCTGTGATCGTAAATGGAGGTGGGAGTCACCCCTTGTCAAGCAAGCCGGGAGGCTTCGTGGAGAGTGTCGGCATCGACGGCGCCCGTTCGGGGCTTGAACGGGCCGAAAGCCGGACCTGGCCGTAGCGCTCCGACAAGGGAGGCTACGGCCAGACCTGATTCAGCAACGCGGGTGCGCGTCTGCCTCCACAACCACGGGAGGCATCTCCGCGGACGCCTGAAGCGCCTCGGATTGCTCGGTGACGGTTCCCGTCCCCACGTCCCCTGCCGCGCCGGCCTTCGCACCACCGACCGAACCCAGCGCCAGCAAGCCCACCAGAAGGGGCACGCCTAGAAGCGGCGCCCCGAAAGCGGCCCACCAAGGCACCGCCGATCGCTTTTCGATATGAGCCCTGATCATCTTATCGTCCTCCTCACCTCGTCCTCACACACCATGGAGTGGGCCCGTTGCCCGCCTCCGACATCGTACCCTTCGTACGGTCGAGCCGGGAAGTTTCATCAACTCGCTCCAACCGGATCCACGTCCACCGGACGACTGGCCTCGTGCTCGACCGGTTGGATGCTCTCAAGGGACGTTTCGTTGCATCCTCGCGCGGGGCGGTCGTCGAGCGCATCTTCGGGGCTCTCAATCGACCCTGACCCTGGAGTCCGAACATGGTCGAGGCCTTCCGCAAGGTCCGCCCCGTATCCGATGCCCCTGCCCTGGTTGTTCTGGCCGCTGGTATGTCCACCCGTTACGGACGATTGAAGCAGGTCGATCCGATGGGCCCGTCTGGCGAATCGATCATGGATTACAACGTGTTCGACGCCGCCCGCGTTGGATTCTCGCGCGTTGTGTTCGTGATCCGTCCCGAAATCGAGGAGACCGTCCGGGAACACGTAGGACGCGTGCTGGGAGACGCCTTCCCGGTGGATTTTGTCCACCAGACACTCGATCAGGTGCCCTCGGACCTGCCCCCACCGCCCGAACGCGTGCGACCCTGGGGAACGGGCCACGCGATCCTCTGCGCGGCTCCGCGCCTGAAGGGGCCCTTCGTGGTGTGCAACGCCGACGACCTGTATGGCACGGATGCGTTCCGTCAGCTCTTCGAGCACCTGACCACCGTCCCGTTACCCACCGAGGCCGCTATGGTCGGCTACACGTTGGCCGACACGCTCTCAGGCTCGGGCGGCGTCGCGCGAGGCATTTGCATCCTCGGCAAGGACCGATTGCTTCAGCGTGTGACCGAGGTGCGTGAAATCCGGCGTGTCGAAGGATGGATCACGGGTGAGGAAGGGCCCGGAGAGCAGGTGGAGCTCCAGGGCGACGAGAAGGTGTCGATGAACCTCTGGGGCTTCAGCGACCCGGTAGTCGAGGCGCTGGGACGGCAGTTCGCGCGCTTCCTCGAACGCTGGGGCGGCGACACGACCGCGGAGTTTCCGCTCTCCACGGCGATCAGCGAGCAGGTCCAGCTTCGTTCCACACGGGTAGCCGTCCTCTTCGGTAAGAACGAATGGTTCGGCGTCACGCATGCTTCGGACGGCGACGATGCGCGTGCCATGTTGAAGGCGCGTGTCGAAGAGGGCCACTATCCGCCCGACCTGGCGGCGGCCTTCCGGAGCTGACGCCGGGATGGCTCGACCTTCCCGGGCGTGGGCCTGAACATGCGCCTCACCGCACTCGACTGGACCGTGGTCGCCGTCTACGGCATCGTGGCGCTCGTCACCGGCCTCTGGTTCGCGCGCCGCGCCGGGCGGGGCACGGAGGAGTACTTCCTGGCCGGGCGCAACATGCCCTGGTGGCTGCTGGGCACCTCGATGGTGGCGACCACCTTTTCGACGGACACGCCCAACCTGGTCACCGACCTCGTACGCACCGGCGGCGTGAGTCAGAACTGGTTGTGGTGGGCCTTCGTTCTCACCGGGATGTGCACGGTCTTCTTCTACGCGAAGCTCTGGCGCCGCTCGGGAGTCCTGACCGACGTCGGGTTCTACGAGATCCGCTATTCAGGGCGGCCGGCCGCCTTTTTACGCGGTTTCCGTGCGATCTACCTCGGCGTGTTCTTCAACATCATGATCATGGCCACCGTCACGCTCGCCGCGATCAAGATCGGGGGCGTGCTGCTGGGAGCAGGCAAGTACGAGGTGGTGCTCGTCGCCGGTGCGGTCACCGCTGTCTACTCGGCGACGTCGGGGCTCTGGGGCGTTCTCGTGACGGATCTTCTCCTCTTCGGGATCGCCATGCTCGGTGCGGTCGCCGCGGCGTACTACGCGCTGGCGCAGCCGGCGGTGGGTGGGCTCACGGGACTCTTCTCCCACCCCGAGGTCGTGAGCAAGCTATCGTTCATGCCGGACTTCTCCGACTGGAGTACCGCCGCCGCCGTCTTCATCGTACCGGTGGCGGTGCAGTGGTGGAGTACGTGGTATCCCGGTGCGGAGCCGGGGGGCGGGGGCTACGTCGCCCAGCGGATGCTCGCGGCCAGGGACGAGAGCCACGCGCTCAAGGCCACACTCTGGTTCAACGTGGCGCACTACGCGCTGCGCCCCTGGCCGTGGATCCTGGTCGCCCTGGCCTCGATCGTGGTGTATCCCTCCCTCGCGTCGATCCAGGCAGCCTTCCCGCACCTCGATCCGTCGATCGTCAAGAACGATCTCGCCTACCCGGCGATGCTGGTCTTCCTTCCGTCCGGCGTCCTCGGCCTGGTCGTCGCATCCCTGGCCGCCGCGTACATGTCCACGATCAGCACCCACCTGAACTGGGGGGCGTCTTGTGGTGGACGACGTCTACCGCCGCTTCGTGGCCCCAGCCCGCGACGAAGAGCACTACGTCGCGGTCGGCCGCGTCGTCACGATCGGCCTCGTAGTCCTGGCCAGCGCGGTCGCCCTCTGGCTCCAGAACGCCCTGCAGGCGTTTCAGATCCTCCTCCAGATCGGCGCGGGTACCGGCCTCGTCTTCCTGCTCCGCTGGTTCTGGTGGCGCATCAACGCGTGGAGCGAACTGTCGGCCATGGTCGTGTCCTTCCTGGTGGCGCTCTGGTTCCAGTTCGTCCACGAGCGGGTCGGCTTCGCCCCCATGAGCGCCTCGACGCAGTTGGTGATCGGCGTAGGCGTGACCACCGCCGGGTGGGTGGTGGTGACGTTCCTGACCCGCCCCGCCGCTGTCGAGAAGCTCCAGGCCTTCTACGACCATATCCGGCCCATGGGCCCGGGATGGCGCGGCGCCGGCATCGTAACGCAAGCAGCCGATCCGTCCGAGAGCCCCACCGCGGCATTCATGGCCTGGTTCCTGGGATGTGTCGTGGTTTACGGCGCCATCTTCGGCACCGGATACGGACTGTACGGACGGACGGCGCCGGCGGTGGTCTGCCTGGGTGTCGCGGCGATGGGCGCCTGGGGCGTGCTCCGGCTACTCCCGAAAGTGGGGCTGCGCTGACTTCGACTCAGATCGCGGTGACTCCGGCTCCAGCCGAGGGCTCGGCCACGAAGAGCCGATCTTCCAGATGGTCCTTGAGCCCACGCGGTCCGTAATAGCCGGACGCCAGGGACTCCAGGACTCGATCCACGGTCCGCAGCGTCGTGAGGGCCACGATGCACCCACCGAAGCCCGCTCCGGTGAGTCGGGCGCCGGCTGCCCCGCCCTCTTTGGCCAAACCCACCAGTTCGTTCAGCTCCGGGGAACTGACGTCGAAGTCCGTGCGGAGGCTGGCATGGGACGCATCCATGAGCCTGCCAAAGGTTTCCGCGTCAACCCTGCGCATGGCGTCCTCGGCGTCATGCACCCGGCTCGCCTCGCTGACCACGTGCCGAAAGCGCTTGAGGAGGTCGTCACGGAGCACGGAGCCGCCGACGTCCAGCACATTGGCGATGGGGACGGCCGAAAGCAGTCCCGGGTAGCCACGGGCCGCATCGCGGGGGTTGAGGCTGCCTTTCAAGGCCAGACGCATGTGGCCGAGCGCCTCTTCGCACTCCGCCCGCCGCAGGTTATACGCGTTCCGGGCGGCGCCGGACTTCTCCGCGCGCACCCCGGAATCCGCAATGATGAAACGCCACCCCGGCGGGACCGGAACGTGGCGCATCCGTAAAGGTGCGAAGTCGATCCGCGCAGCGTGGCCTCTGCGAGCCCCGATCGAAATAGCCTGATCCATGCCACCGCCGCGCGTACCGGTGAAACGCTCCGCGTCGGCCATCATGCCGGCCATGTCCATAGGGTCCATATCCAGGCTATTGATGGCGGCTAACGCGATACCCACCGCGTTGACGAGCGCCGACGAGGACGAGAGCCCCGCGGCCACCGGCACGTCCGACGCCAGCACTCCGTCGAAACCGCGCCCGATGGCCGACCGCCGGGCCAGTTCCCTGGCGGCGGCCATCACGTAGTTGCCCCAGGACCCGGGT
>JBBSOM010000271.1:0-5005 GCA_038259715.1 Longimicrobiales bacterium | reverse complement strand
GATCTGGGCCCGAAGTTCGTCGGCCGAAAGGATGTCGGGCATGTCGCGCTTGTTGTACTGGATGGCGAAGGGAATCGTCTGCAGATCGTAGCCGTACGTTTCCAGGTTCTCGTACAGGTTGTGCATGCTCTCGATGTTGGCCTCGGCGCGCGACGCTTGGGAGTCGGCCACGAACACAAGACCGTCCACACCCTTGAGGATGAGCCGACGGCTGGCGTTGTAGTAGACCTGCCCCGGAACGGTGTAGAGATGGAATCTCGTCTTGAAACCACGGATCTCCCCCAGGTCGATCGGGAGGAAATCGAAGAAGAGCGTGCGCTCCGTCTCCGTGGCGAGCGAGATCATCTTCCCCTTCGCATCCGGGTTCACACGAGAGTAGATGTACTCCAGGTTTGTCGTCTTACCCCCCAGACCGGTCCCGTAGTACACGATTTTGCAATTGATCTCCCGGGAGGCGTAGTTGATCATCGACATGGGCCGACGCTACCTCCGGGATGGGTGGGAATGAGGATTCAATGCATTCTCTCGACCGTCGAGCCGCGCTCGACACATGTGTTCCGCCAGGAACGCCGGCGCGGTGCCGACAGGTGGGCGGTCGAAGCGGTTCCTAAAGTCGGGCAGGCGCACGCGACGTGCAAGATCGGCCGTCAGCCTGGGCAATCCGGGGGGATGTCAGGCGGCCTCGGGTCCAGTTCGTAAGCCGACGTGCGCGGCCTCCACCTCCATGCGCGCCACGATACCTCGAGCGCGGTCCCTCAGGAGCTTGCGGGGCTCCCAGGCGATGAAGTCGCGCAGGAGCCGGATGTGGTCCACCGAAGCAGCTTCACGGCTCATGTGCCCGAGCGCCGCCAGCCTTCGCAGCGAATAGGCACTGAAGAGATTCCGCTGGTGGCGTGTGATCTGGTCCCGGATGACGAGGGCGGCCACGGCCCCCGCCGCCGCTGCGGCGAGAACGGTGATTCCGGCTGTCTTCAACGTGCTGTTCATCTCCCGTCACATCTCCCGTCGGCCGGCCAGCGCCTCGGCGATGGTCGTACCGTCCACATATTCCAGATCGCTTCCGACCGGGATCCCCCGCGCCAGGCGTGTCACACGTACCCCGAGCGGGCGGATCTGCTGCTCAAGATAAACCGACGTCGCCTCTCCTTCCACGCTCGAGTTGGTCGCGATGATGACTTCCTTCACCACGCCCGCCGCGACCTGGATCCGCTCCATGAGTTTGGCGATGGAGAGATCTTCCGGACCCACCCCATCGAGCGGAGACAACCGTCCACCGAGGACGTGGAAGAGGCCGCGGAACTGCCCGGTGCGCTCGATCGAAGCGACTTCGAATGCCTCTTCCACGACACAGAGGACACTGGGATCCCGGCGAGGGTTGAGGCACACCTCGCAGAGCTCGTGCTCCGAGAAGTTGCCGCACCGCTCACAGCGACGGACGCGGTCCGCCAACTCCGTCAGTGCCCGCGCCAGACGGCGCGTGTCGTCCTTGGCGCCTTTCATGAGATGATGCACCAGGCGGAGGGCCGTCTTCGGGCCGATGCCGGGAAGGCGACCCAACTCGCCCGTGAGCCGGTCGATCACCGACATTGGACTTGCTCCGTCGCACGCGGGCTCAGAAGAGGCCGGGTAGCCCCGGAAGGCCGCCGGGCATGCCCGGGAGCCCACCGGATACCTTCCCCATCTCGTCCTCGTAGTGCTTGCGAGCCTTGGATTGGGCCTCGGAGACCGCCGCGAGGACAAGGTCCTCGAGCATCTCTACGTCTCGCGGATCCACGCACGTGGGGTCGATCTTCACCTGCTTGACCGCACCCTTCCCGTCCACGGTCGCCATGACCATGCCGCCACCCGACGATGCGCTGATCTTCTCGGCATCGAGGGACTCCTGGAGCTTGGTCATCCGCGCTTGCAGCTGCTGACCGAGCTGCATGATCTGCTGGAGATTCGGATTCATTCGCTTCTTTGGCCATCCGACGGGTCGGACCCGTCAGTCCATGAGTTCCAGATCGAGTGCTTCTACCGCCTGCTCGAGCCGAGGTTCCTTGCGGTACAGGGCTTTCAGCGTGTCCGACCGCACCTCGTCCCTTCCGATGCGGCGGGGTGCCGGATCCTGGGCACCCGTGTCGCGCTCGGCCACCTGGACACGGAGGGTGCGGCCAAGCCACCGCGCCAGTCCCTGAGCGATCTGGGCGCGCACTTCCGGTGCATCGAGCCGCTCGAGCGCCGGTCCGGGCAGCGGCGCGATCTCGAGTACGCCGTCCCGCTCGAGCACCGTCGCCGAGCGCAGGAAGCCGGACAGCCCCCGAGGGACTTCGCGTCCCGAATCCAGCCACCGGACCCACCCCTGGGCGAGCGTGGCCGCGGGAACGATGTCATCGGCACGCGCGCCGCGGTCGTCCGGACCCTTCGATCCGAACTCGGCAGGCGCGGATCCTTCGGGTGCCGCTCGTTCGGGCGTGGCTCGTTCGGGCTCAGCTCGCTTGGGCGGGGCTCGTGGTGCCGCGGCGTCGGGTGCACTACCGCTCCCCGCCGCGCCCGCGGGCGGCGGCGTACCCCCGAGCGCACGAATCAACTCCTCCAGCTCGACCGTGCGATCCAGGTAACTGAGGCGAAGAAGAAGCATCTCGATGAGGACTCGCGGATTCGGGCTCCGGCGGATGCTGCCGTTGCTCTCGAGTTCGGCCGCCGCGGACAACATCCGGACCAGGTCGCCCGGCGCAAAGCGCCCCGCCCGCTCCGCGAACGACGTCCTCAGGTCGTCCCGCAGGTCGAGGGAAACATCGGGCGAGAGTCGGAGACGCAACACGTTGCGCAGTACGTCCATGAGGCCGTGGTAGAACTCGATGAGGTCGTATCCCTCGTCCAGCAACTCCTCGACCAGGCCGAAGACGTCACCATGGCGACCGTCCGCCAACACGTCCAGGAGTTCGAGGTATCGCTCGTCCTCGACCAGACCGAGCACCCGTCGGACCGCCGCCAGGTCGATCTCCCCTCCGGTGAGCGAGAGCACCTGGTCGAGCAGCGAGAGCGCGTCCCGCATCCCGCCGTCCGCCTTACGTCCAATGACACGCAGGGCGTCTTCCGGCGCCGGCAGCCCTTCGGCGCTGAGCACGGTCTCCAGACGCGCCACGATATCGCTGACACCGATGCGGCGGAAGTCGAATCGTTGGCACCGGGACAGGATCGGCGCCGCAGACTGCTGGATCTTCTGGGGCTCGGTGGTGGCAAAGACGAAGATGACGCTGGGAGGCGGCTCCTCGATGATCTTCAGGAGGGCATTCCACGCCTCCCGGGTGAGCATGTGCGCCTCGTCCACGATGTAGACCTTGTAGCGGCCTTCCTCGGACGGCGCGTACATGGCCCGCTCCCGCAGGTCCCTGGCGTCGTCGACGCCGCGGTTGGAAGCCGCGTCGATCTCGACGACGTCGAGCGCGGTGTGCCCACCCCAGATCCGCGTGCAACTCTGGCACACGCCGCACGGCTCCCCTTCGGCTGTCCGGTCCGGACAGTTGAGGGCCATCGCCAGCACCCGGGCAAGCGTCGTCTTTCCGACACCTCGCGGGCCGCAGAAAAGGTACGCGTGCCCAACCCGCCCGCCCGCGACCGCGTTGCGCAACGTCTCGGAGACGTGCTCCTGCACGGCGACTTCCGCGAAGGTGTGCGGACGGTACTTGCGGGCTAGCGCGATGTGGGACAAGGACTCTCGGAGCTGATCCGCCACGTTGCCGAGGCCCGGGGCACGGTGCCGCGAAGCGGGCCTGGAGTGAAAAAAAATGCCCCAGGCGACCCGCAGCAACGATCACCACACTTACCGCTGCTACCTGCGGGGTCCTGACGGGATTCGTGGGTTTTCGTCCTACGGACCTGGGGCACCCCGCAAGCTACCGGGGGGGTCGGGCGAGGTCAACGCCATCCCGGCCGCCAGGCGTCCTCGAGATGCTCGATGCGCGCGCCCCCCGAGCCGGTCGGGACGGTGATGGCCACGGCGTCGAAGCGGACCACCATGCCCCCGAGCGCATGCCGAGCCAGGAAGTGTTCGGCCACGATCTCGATCTCACGTCGCTTCAGGGCGGTGATCGCTTCCTGCGGCGCCCCGAAACCAGTCCCGGCCCGCGTCTTGACCTCGACGAAGGCCACCATGCGTCCCCGGCGCACGACGAGATCCACCTCGCGACGGCCGAAGCGGTAGTTCCGCGCGAGGATCGTCCACCCCCGGCGTTCGAGAAAGCGCGCCGCGCGCTCCTCTCCCCATCGGCCGAGTTCGTGCGCAGGGTTGGAAGTGTGTTCCATGCGAACACGTTGGGGAGAGGAGCGGGGCGCCGGAATGGGCGTATGGGACGGGGGCTGGGAGAACCGAGCCCGTGGCGGCGGGCCCGAACCGAATCGCGCCGCTCCGGCGAGAGAGGTGCTGAAGGGGAGGCGAAGGTCGGGGATGAACTGCTCGCCCGTCCATATGCCGATGGGCAAGGTCGGCCTCGGCACTTCGAACAATACCCGCTTCTCGCGCTTCACTCGATGGAAGCGGATCGAGGACGTGCCGGACGGGGTGTGGTTCAGGGCGATGGAGGCCGCGGGGTAGCCCATCTCCGTTGCGCCGTGCCGCCTCCTGACAAGCCTCATCGCCGCGGCTGCGAGGATTCCCGATCGAGAGCGGTTCGAGCGCTAGCTCGCTGGAGCACCCCTTCAGCGCACGACCCTTTCCGGTAGTGGAGCCGTGATCGTACGTCCGATCGCTTCGGCAATGACCCGCACCTCCTCCATGAGGTCCGAGAACTGCTCCGGATAAAGGGACTGCGCCCCATCGGAGAGCGCCCGCGGTGGAGCCGGGTGGACCTCGACTATGATCCCAGCCGCGCCCGCCGCGATCGCGGCACGCCCCATCGGTGTCACCTTGGAGCGGATCCCCGTGCCGTGGCTCGGATCCGCGATGATCGGCAGATGCGACAGGGACTTCACAACCGGAATGGCCGTGAGGTCGAGCAGGTTCCGCGTATGCGTATCGAAGCTG
>JBBSOM010000270.1:0-5008 GCA_038259715.1 Longimicrobiales bacterium | reverse complement strand
GTTTTCGACGATCCATTCGTCGCCCGTACGCCGGAGGTAGACCGTCTGCGGAACGTCCACGGGCGGGATCCGGAAGAGGCATCCGCCCGTGAGTGCGTTCCGGTGCTCGGAGCTCCACCGCTCGACGACGTCGACCTCGGCAACCATCTCGGTGGGGTCCACGCGGAAGTCGCCGAAGCGCTGGGACACCATGGTATTGAAGGACAGTTGCGCGGCCTGGTACACCTGCGCCACGGCGGCGATCTGGAGCTGGAGCGCCTGCCCGGTGAAGAAGTTCTGGAGCCCTGAGATGTCCAGTGTCCGCTGCGCGTACGTCTCCGCGGCGTCGCCCCGGTTGACGGCCTCGATGAGTGCGTCGCGGTAGCGGTCCTCGGCGCTCGGTGGCGGGGCAGCGCGCTCTACGAGGACGTTGTCCACGGATGGCGACGACGACCGTCCCGAAGGCTCTCGCACCTGCTCGGAAGCGACATCCCGTGTGTCCTGAGGCGCGGGATCGGCCGACCTCTCCTTGCCCGGATCCTGCGCGGGCGTCCGGATCGCCGAGGCGTCGTCGAAGAACGTGTTCGGCTCGGTGCCGCGGCTCCGGCTCGTGGACAGGTTCGCGACGAAGAAGCCGACGCCGACCAGAGCCGCCGCCACGGCCGCGATCCCAGCCCACCGGAGCCTGCCGGCGAGGATCGCGGCCGCCCTCCTCTGCTTGTTGCGGATCCCCATCCCCTCGATCGCCGACGTGAGTTGGCCCACGTCGTAGTCCCACCGACTGTCGGTCAGCTCGACCGCCTGCCGGCGCCAGAGCCCCTGAAGCTCGGCATGCAGTCCCTCTCCCGAAGGCATCGTCGCTCCCGCCACGAGGACCGGGATCACGCGGATGCCCCGCCGTAGTGCCGTCGCCACCTCGATGCGGACGAAGTCGTCGGGGTTGTCGAGCCGGCGGCGTCCCTCCGCATCCTTCATCGTGGTCCAGTCCGTGCCGATCACGACTACCATGACGCGCGAGGACGACACGGCGTTCTCGATCGCCTCCACGAAGTCCGCCCCCGACTCGATGTCCTCGATGTCCCGGAAGCACTGCTCGCCCCCGAAATGCGCGACGAGCCTGTCCGCAAGGCGCGCGGCGAAGCCGGCACTGTCTCCGCGTCGGCGATAGTTGATGAAGATCCGTGGGCGGCGCTTCGCCCATGGGAACAGAGCGGTCAGGACTTCGATTGCCGAGCCGGACATGATGCCTCGCCGGTGTGGGGCCGGTGGATGGCGGGGACGAGGGCCGGCGGCACGAGCGGACACCGGCGGGGGAAGCGCCCCAGGCTTCTACTCTTCACACGAACCCGGCGCGACGCAATGATTTTCGCCGCGGGCCGCTTTGGCGGAGCCCCCGAAGCGGCATCGGGCGGAGCAGGGCGCGTCGCTTGCGCGGGGCGCGCCGTCGGTCGAACCTTGGCCGGTCGCGGCCAGCCACCTCCGCTCACCCGCCCGAGGAACCCATGACGGCCGAGCAACCTGAAAAGCCTCCCGTGCCCACGGTCCGCACCACGCTTGTGCGCGTGCTGATCGTTCAGGTGATCACGCTCGCGCTCCTGTGGCTCCTCCAGTCGCGCTACGGGGGATAGCGGACGTGCATTGGATCAACTGGGTCATCGTCGTCGGCTACCTCACGTACGTCGTCGTCGACGGTGTGCGCCGGTCGCGCGGAACGCACGAAATCGAAGGGTACTTCCTCGCCAACCGCAGCCTGCCGTGGTGGGCGGTGGGTCTCTCGGTCATGGCGACGCAGCTCTCCGCCGTCACGATGATCGGCACGACCGGCCAGGGCGCGACGGACGGCCTCCGCTTCGTGCAGTTCTACTTCGGACTACCGCTGGCCATGGTCATCCTCGGCGTCACGCTGGTGCCCTTCCTGCACGGCGCAAAGGTCTTCACCGCGTACGAGTATCTGGAGCGGCGTTTCGATCCGAAGACGCGCTCGCTGACCGCCTTTCTCTTCCTGCTGTCGCGCGGCATGTCGTGCGGCACGATCATCGCCGCGCCTGCCGTGGTCTTCTCGGCGGTGTTCGGTTGGAGCCTGCCGCTGTCCGTGGCGATCATCGGCGTGCCGACCGTGATCTACACGATGATCGGCGGCGTCCAGGCGGTGACCTGGGCGGACGTCAAGCAGATGGTGCTCATCGTCGTGGCGCTGATCGGGATCGTCATCGTGCTCGTGGTGAAGATGCCCGTCAGCCCGGACGCGGCGCTGCACATCGCGGGCGCGACCGGCCGGCTCCAGGTCTTCGACTTCTCGTTCGACCTGACCAAGACCTACACGTTCTGGTCCGGCATCCTGGGCGGGACGTTCCTGATGCTCTCGTATTTCGGCACCGACCAGAGCCAGGTGCAGCGCTACCTGACCGCCCGCTCGGTGGACGAGGCCCGCAGTTCGCTACTGATGAGCGCGTACTGGAAGATCCCGCTGCAGGCGCTCGTCCTGCTGGTCGGGGTGGGCGTGTTCGTCTACTACCAGTTCAAGGAGCCGCCGCTTCTCTACAATCCGGCCCAAGCCGCCGAGGTGGCGGCGGCCCGGCCGGACGAGTACGCCGGCCTCGAGGAGCGCTATCACGCGTTCACCGCCCAGCGCGAGACCGACGCGCGCGCCGCCGCGGCAGCAGAAGGACCGGAAGCGCGGGCCGCGATGGAGCGCTTCGAGGCCGGGCAGAAGGACGTGGACGGCGTCAGGAAGGAAGCCCTGGCGATGGCCGCGGAAGTCACCGGCCGTCCCGCGGACGACGTGAACTACATCATTCCGCGCTTCGTGCTCAATGAACTGCCGATCGGCCTGTCGGGGCTCTTCATCGCGGGCGTGCTCGCCGCGGCCATGTCGAGCATCGCGGCCGAGTTGAACTCGCTGTCCACGTCGACCGTCATCGACTTCTATCGGCGCTGGGTGAAGCCCGAGGCGAGCGACGCGCACTTCCTGACCGTGTCGAAGATCGCGACCGGCTTCTGGGGGCTCTTCGCGTGTTTCGTGGCAACGTATGCTGCGACCCTCGGCTCGCTGATCGAGGTCGTGAACCGCTTCGGATCGTTCTTCTACGGATCGATCCTCGGCGTCTTCCTGCTCGCGATGGTCCGCCGGTCCAAGCCCGTCGGAGCGTTCTTCGGGCTCATCGCCGGCATGGTCACGGTCGGCGCGGTCTCGTTCGGCGCGCCCGAGATCTCGTTCCTGTGGTACAACGTGATCGGCGCGGGCGCGGTCTTCGCCGTGGGCATGGCGCTGAGCTGGATGACGCCGGCCGCGGAGTAGGGGAACGGCACCAAGAGGCTACTGCCGTGCTTAGGGTGCCGACGTTGCCTGTCGCAGGCGCAGGACGAACGCGACCGCATGGGATGCCTCGATACCGCTCACGCTCCAGTCACGTCGAATGGCAGTGTACAGCGGAGCGAACGAAGTGCGCGCCGGCACCCGGTTAGACGCCGTGGGTTGCTCCTGCGCCACCGGGGTCCACGTTACCGCACCTGCAACGGTACGAACGGATACCCTATTCCCGGATGGTAGGAGAACAACAGGTACGCAGAAGAAACTTGCTTGAACGGGCCGAACATCTGAGACGACAGCCACCCCTCTGCTGCCTTCCACTCCAAGAGCGGCTCGTCTGTATGAACCACTACGACGTACTCCTCGAAGGGTCCGCCTATGAGAATCTTTCCGTCCTTCTCGGCCAGTAGAGAGGCCACGTGTGCGATGAATTCATCGCGAGTCCATTGAGCCATTAGCAGTTCGGTGACATCGGGTCGCCGGCCAAGCTTCCGTCGCTCTGCCTCATTCAGTCGGACGGCGCCCTCCGACACGAACTCGGTCACCTCGATCGCCACGGCCTGCTCACGCTCGTTGATAGCGACGCAGTCGGGCGGGTCCTGCGGTGAGGGCTGTAGGTTCCGATACGCATGTTCGCTCACAGCCGTCAACGAGTCCAATAGGTCTCGGGCGACGTCAACTTCCTTGAGCTCCTTCGGCCCACGTTCTCTAAACGAAGCATAGACACGTTCCTGATTCACGATGCGGTCCAGTTCGTCCGCCAGCTCCCGAGCCTCGTGACCATCCCCATGCGATGGCTGATCGTTCATGGATTTCTGGCCGTGGTATGCCAGACCCCTCTATCGGCGTGCCAAACCCCTTCGTCAGCCGCCATTCGAGTCCGGACTGGACAAACTGGCATTGCTCCTTGGCGGAATGTGCGGCAGCATGTCCCGGCCGCCGTAGAGCCCTGCCAGCCAGTCGAACGGTGAGCGATCGTATGCGGGACTGACCTTCGCCTCCATCCGCTCAACTACGCGGCAGAAGAGCGATGCCTGTTCCTTACTCAGTACAGTTCTGACTAGATCTTCATCCAGCAAACCTGCTCTTCCGAGCTTGGTGACCTTCTGGAAGTAGTGCGAGATCAACCGCCGCTGTCGATCTACCGCCGAGTCGATCGGGATCCGTCCTCCGCCCCATCTCCTTACGCCCGCGATCGCCGTCAGCATCGAGGCTGAGGAGTAGTCGTCCAGCAAACGGCGGACCACCTCCGCCTGGGAGGCCTTCCGCGCTTCGACCGCTGCTGACTCGGAGGCTCGGGCCGACCGGAAAGCGGCCCAGGCTGCCGCGGCCGCAATCACAACACTGGCAAGCTCCACGTAGGCCAACGTATGTCACCTCCGCTAAGGTCGACGCATGGCTGCTACCGGACCGCTACCGTCCATCCCCCGACACGGGCTTGAAGGCATTCCAGTCCTTCGCTTTCAGCGACACGAGGTTGGCGAAGAGCCGGGACGCGCCCGGCACACCCGACGACCACTGCCGGAAGAACGAGAGCGCGGCGTAGACGTAGACGCCCTGCCCGACCGACGCGACCAGCAGCGAGCCTTCACGGGGCGGCTCGCCCTGGTCGTGCATCGACAAGAGCGGCGTGTAGTGGTCGTCCCACTGGCTCATGAAATAGAGCCCGCGCTCCTGCACCCAGCCCTGGAAGTCCTGCTGCGTGATCTTGTTCGGTGT
>JBBSOM010000269.1:0-5021 GCA_038259715.1 Longimicrobiales bacterium | reverse complement strand
TCCTGCATGTCGAAGAGCAGGATGTCGATCCCGTTCAGCATCTCCGGCGTGGGTCGTAGCGTGCCTCCGTAGAGCGAGTAAACCGGCAGGCCGGTCTTCGCGTCACGGCCGCTCTCGATCTGGGCGCCCGCCTCGGCCTTGCCGCGGATGCCATGCTCCGGGCCGAAGAGCGCGACCAGCTTCACCTCCGGCGACTCAAAGAGGGCATCGATGTCGCCCTCCTCTCCACGCGGGGCCCCCGCCGCCTGTCCGACGGCGTACTGGAAAACGCCCGTGTGGTTGGTAATCAGCCCGACCCGTTTCCCACGTACGAGGTCGAGCGAGTCGGTCAGCAGGACCTCGATCCCCAGGCGCACCCGGTCGGGGGTCGTGGCGCTCGATGTCCGTACGTTGGAACCGGCGTCTGCCTGGATGCTCCCGGGGTGGTTTCCCGCGGCGTCGGCGTCCGCACCTGCGCATGCGGAGACGACGGCGATCAGCGCCGCGGCGAGAAGCGCGTGCGTGCTCGATTGCGTGGACGGTTTCATCCCGACAGCTTCGGGGTCGGGCCGGCCAGCGTCAACGTCGGAACCGCCTCGGAACCGTCCCGGAACCGTCCCGGAACCGTCTTGAGCCCCCGGGGTTCGATCGCTCGGCATAGCCACAACACTCCACGGAGGACGTCCCGATCTTCGCGCGCCATCCGTCCGCCCAGGTACGCAGACCCGCGGTACGCGCCAGCGCGCGAAGGACCGCCCTGAGCCTCATGGCCGCCGCGTTCGCGGGGTCGTGCGCGGGTCCGACGCCCGCGACCGTGGAGGCGCCCGTGCCCGTGGCGGTCGAACCCGCTCCCGAGCCGGCTCCCGACTCGACCGGCCTGAGGCCCGGCGCCGACTCGTTGCCGCCCGCGGCGGCGCCGACACCTGTCGCGGAGTCTGCCGCACCGCCGCCCACGCTCTCCTGGGCGGACAGCACACTGGCCACGCTGACGCTACGCGAGAAGGTCGGTCAGATGATCATGCCGTGGGTCATCGGTGATTTCGCGCCCGAGGGTTCGCCCAGCCACGAGCGTATCCTGGGTCTCATACGCGACCAGGAGGTCGGAGGCGTGATCATGTCGGTCGGCCAGCCCATGGAGGTCGCGGCCAAGCTCAACGACCTCCAGGAGCACGCCAAGCTCCCGCTCCTGGTCGCGGCCGATCTCGAGACCGGCGCGGGCTTCCGCATGTGGGGCGCCGTCCAGATGCCGGGCACCATCGAGTTGGGTGGTGCGACCGACTTCCCGTCGCTCATGGCCGTGGGCGCTGCGGGCGATTCGGCCCTCGCCTATCGCATGGGCGAGATCACCGGACAGGAGGCCCGCGCCGTAGGCATCCAGGTGCCGTTCGCGCCCGTGCTGGACGTGAACAACAACCCGGACAATCCCATCATCAACGTTCGTTCGTTCGGAGAGGACCCGGACGCGGTCGCGCGCCTCGGCGTCTCGTTCGTGCGTGGGCTTCAGTCCACCGGCGCGGTGGCGACGGGGAAGCACTTTCCCGGCCACGGCGACACGGGAACCGATTCGCACCTGGCGCTTCCGACCATTGCGGCGTCCCGGGCGCGCATGGACACGGTGGAGTTGAAGCCGTTCCAGGCCGCTATCGACGCGGGCATCGGCGGGATCATGACCGCCCACATCACGGTCCCATCGCTGAATGGCGGCAATGGCGAGCCGGCCACCCTGTCACCGAAGATCCTGACCGGACTCCTCCGCGACCAGATGGGGTTCGACGGCATCATCTTCACGGACGCGATGGACATGAGCGCGATTTCGGGCCGCCTGGGTTCGGGTGAGGCCGCCGCGCGCGCGGTGATCGCGGGCGCCGACATCATTCTGATGCCGCCCTCGGTGCAAGGCGCCATCGTGGGGATCGTCGGGGCCGTCGAGAGCGGCCGCATCCCCGGGTCGCGCATCGACGACAGCGTGCACCGCCTTCTCGCGCTCAAGGCCTCCCTCGGACTCGACCGGCGGCGCACGGTGGACCTCGCGAACGTACCGCGTGTGGTGGGGATTCCGTCGCATACGGAGGTCGCCGACGAGGTCGCACGCCGCTCGATCACGCTGATACGCAACGGCGGCGACCTGCTGCCGCTGCGCGGGACGCGGAGCGCGCGCGTGCTCTCGGTGTCGTACCGACGCACCTCGGATGTGCTCGCCGGCCGCGCCTTCAATCGGCGGCTCCGCCAGACGTATCCGCGCCTCGCGACGGCAGAGATCGACCGCGACGTCAGTACCGCTCTGTACGAGGGGCTCCTCCGGCAGGCGCGCCGGTCCGCTCTGGTGGTGGTGAGCACCTACGTCACGGCGGTGTCGTATTCGGGCTCCGTGGCCCTTCCTCGGGAGATGACCGACTTCATCGAGAAGCTGGCGCGTGCGGACGTCCCCCACATCGTCGTTTCTTTCGGGAACCCCTACCTTATCACGGACTTCCCCGACGTTCAGGCGTACATGCTCGCATGGAGCGGCTCGCAGGCGAGCCAACGCGCGGCCGCTGGAGCGCTCTTCGGGGACTTTGCGATCGAGGGGCGTACGCCGACGCGGATCCCGGGCTTCGCCTCAATCGGTGACGGCATCCAACTACCCGGCAAGCAGTTCATCGGTGGGAACTAGTGGTGCACGACCCTAAAACAAGGGAAGGGGGCGCGGTGGCCTCCGCGGAGGAGGTCCGTCGACGTCACCCGCGCGGTGCGTCTTTGGCGGTGTCCCTGGCGCTGTCGACGGCGCTCCTCCTGATCGCGTCGTGCGGCGGCGGTACCTCCGGCGCGCCGGGTTCGGCGCCCGCGCCCTCCGGGGGCACGACCGGGACGGCGAACGCCGTCCCGGTGACGTTGGACGCCGACGGGCGTGCCTGGGTCGCACGCACGCTGTCTTCGCTCACGCTTCGCCAGAAGGTCGCGCAGCTCGTCTTCGAGTGGATCCCGGGCGGCTACGTTTCGCCGTCCGCACCCGACTTCGAGCCGCTGCGCATCTGGGTGACGCAGGATCAGATCGGTGGGCTCAGCCCGAGCATCGGCACCCCCCACGCATACGCGGCCAAACTGAACGCCCTGCAGCGGCTGTCGAAGATCCCGCTCCTGGTCGGTGCGGACTTCGAGAACGGCGGTCCGGGGATGCGCATCAATGGCGCCTATGCGCTGCCGTCGATGCTCCCGGCGGGCGGCGGCACCCAGTTCCCGCCGACCATGGCCTTCGGCGCCATCGGCGACGACCGATTTGCATACGAATATGGCCGCATCACCGCGGAGGAGGCGCGCGCGGTGGGGGTGCACTTCCTGTTCGCGCCCGTGCTCGACGTGAACTCAAACCCGGACAACCCGGTCATCGCCACACGTTCGTTCGGGGCCGACCCCCAGCTCGTCGCGCGTCTGGGCGCGGCCTTCATCCACGGCGCGCACGCCGGCGGGGCCCTGACCACCGCGAAGCACTTTCCCGGCCACGGCGACACGGACGTCGACTCCCACGTCGGGCTTCCCGTCGTGAAGGGCGATCGCGCGCGCCTGGACTCGGTCGAGCTCGTGCCGTTCGAACGCGCGATCCACGAGGGCGTGGACGCGATCATGACCGCCCACGTGAAGATGCCCGCGCTGCTCGGCGAGGACTCCCCGCCGGCCACGCTCGCGCCCGAGATCATGACGGGGTTGCTGAGGGCCGACCTCGGCTTCCAGGGGCTCCTCTTCACGGACGCCCTCACCATGGGCGCGATAACGGAAGGCTACGGTGGCGGTGAGGCGTCCGTGCGGGCGCTCGAGGCCGGCGCCGACGTCCTCCTTTCGCCGAAAGACGCGCCCACCGCCATCGACGCGGTGGTCGCCGCAGTCGAGTCCGGACGGGTGACCGAGGCTCGCATCGACAACTCGGTGCGGCGCATCCTGCAGCTCAAGGCGCGGCTTGGACTGGAAAAGAACCGGCTGACGTCGCTCGACGCGGTCGATGAGCACGTCGGCACGGGCGCGCACCTGGCCTTTGCCGACTCCGCGGCCACACGGAGCATCACGCTGCCGCGCGACCGCGAGACGCTCGTACCGATTCAGGCCGCATCGGCCGGCCGGGTGCTCCACCTGCGCTATGCGCCGTCGACCTGGCTCTGGGCCGGCCGTGACTTCTCGTCCGGGCTCGCTGAGCGGGTCGGCACGGTCGAGACGTGGAATCTGGACGAGCGCAGCGACAGCGCGTTCTATGCCCAGGCGCGGGCGGCCGTAGCGCGGGCGGACCGCGTGCTCGTGAGCGCCTACGTGTCGCCCTCGCACGGCGCGGGAGAGGACGCCGTGCCGGCGCCGCTGCGCGCGCTCGTCGCCGCGGCGGCCGCCGCCAAGCCGACCGTGCTGATTTCGTTCGGCAATCCGTATCTGCTGAACGCGTTCCCCACCGTCGGGACGTACCTCGTCGCGTGGGGTGACAAGGAGGTCAGCCAACGGGCGGCGTTGAAGGCGGTGTTCGGGGAAGAGGCGATCTCCGGCAGGCTTCCCATCCCCATTCCCCCCTTCAACCGCCTCGGGGACGGGCTCGACCGTGCCAAGGTTTCCGACTTCAGGACGGCCGCGGCGGTCGAGGACCCGCTCGTCGCGGCCGGCATCGTGCCGCGTGGTCAGCGCCCCGGGAGCGCAAGCTCCCTGGAGGCCGAGGCCACCGTGGCGGACCCCGCCACGGTCGGGATGGATCCGGCCAAACTGGCGAAGATCGATTCGATCATCCGGTCGGCGCTCGCCGATTCGGCGGCCAGCGGTGCTTCGCTCGTGATCGGCCGGCACGGCAAGATCGTGAAGCTGGCCGGATACGGGGAGCTCGCCTACGGAAGCGGTCGGCCCGCGACGCCCACATCCATCTGGGACCTGGCGTCCATGTCGAAGGTCGTCGGCACCACGACGGAGGCCATCACGCTCGTGGGTCGGGGTCGGCTCGACCTGGATAGGAAGGTCGTCGACTACCTGCCCGATTGGTCACGCGGGGACCCACGCAAGAAGGATGTCACAGTCCGTATGCTGCTACTCCACCGCTCGGG
>JBBSOM010000268.1:0-5024 GCA_038259715.1 Longimicrobiales bacterium | reverse complement strand
GTTCACGGAAGGTGCGGGTTCCCCGGTCTGCGTGGCGACCAACGCAGCGACGCGACGCTCCAACTCGTGGATCTCACCTGCCTTGAAGTCGCTCTTCCAGTACGTCAGCGTCGGTACGACACGCACGCCCGGCCCCAGGTAGCCCAGATCCATGCGCAGGCCCAGCGTCTGCGTCGGCTCCACCCGACTGGGCCAGATGTAGCCCCACTGCGCGCCAAAGCCTCGGAAGGCCAGGTTTTCGTAGTCGAAGTCGGCCAGTTCTTGCGCGGACAGGGCCGCCGGCGCGGCCATGAAGATGCACATGGACCAGAGTGCCGCCCCACCCCACAACGTTCGTCGCATCCTCACCGTCGTACCTCCCCCACCAGGTCGTAGTCCAAAGCCTCGACGATCTCCACCCGCACCATCTCGCGCAGCCTCACGGAAGAGAAGTCCGGACGCACCCCGGCACGAATGGGGTCGGACGTGACCGGGAAAACGGGAAGATCACGGAGGCGGGTCATCCTCAGCCTGCCGGACTCATCGACACGCAGATCATCTTGAAATGATCTGCGCCCCGGGAGGCGGCGTGAAGGTGAACCAACCCTCGGGGATCTTCGGGTCGAGGGAGATTCGTTTCAGCGTGACCGTACGCACCGACTGGTTCTCGTCCTCGACCCTCACCTGCCGGAGCAGATGATCGTCCTTGTCGACCCAGACCACCGCGGACACGTACGATTCGTGCGTGCGTGGCACGAGGCGTATGCGGTAGGTATCGTGGCCTGCGACGCGCTCGGCTCCCTCTTCGGTGGCCACATACTTCTCCGCGGGATGCTCCAGGAACTCCCGATGGAAGTCGAAGCCGCCCGGTGCGTCGGCCACCGGCATGCGGAAAACCGTGCCCGGGTCCTGACTCTTGTAGTAGATCCAGACGTAAGAGCCGTCGATGACCACGGCGTCGCCGGCCGGATCATCGAAGCGCATGGCGAAACGGTTCGGCTGGGTCTGGCACAAGCGCCCGCTCCCCTTGTTCTCCTGTTCGAGGAGTGGGACCGAGAGCGTCTGGTCGAAGTCGGCGCACAGCGACGTCGCCTTGGCATAGCGCGCGGAGGCCCCCTCGAGCACGACGATCGCAGGGTTCTCCTGGGCGCGCGCGGCACGGGGTGCACCCGTGAAGACCGCGAGCGCGACGAACGCCGCGACCCGGACCGCCCTCGGCCCGAGCGGAGTCGAGTCGGCGCTGCCTCCACGGCGCCTCATGCGCGTCCTCCCAGGAAGGCATCCAACTCATCCATGCCCATGAGGACTTCCCGCCCCTTCGCGCCCTCCGACGGTCCGAGCACCCCCGCGTCCTGCAACTGGTCCACGATCCGGGCCGCCCGGCCGTACCCGATGGACAAGCGCCGCTGCAGGAGGGACGTCGAGCCACCCTGATTCTGGATGCACACCTCCGCGGCGGCACGGAAGAGTTCGTCCCAGTCGCCCTGGATGGCCTCGACCGCTTCCTCCGCCGACATGAGTTCCGAACTGCGTACCTCGTCCAGGATGTCCGGCTCCAGCACCGATGGCTTCGGGGGCGCCTCACTTTCCGCTTGCCGGCGCTCCGCGAGCTCGTGATACCAGCCCATGAGGCGCTCCGTATCTTCCGTGGGCAGGAAGGCACCCTGGACGCGCACGGGCTCGCTCTGGCCCGGAGGCAGGAAGAGCATGTCGCCGTTGCCGAGCAGCGCGTCGGCGCCGTTCTGGTCCAGAATCGTGCGCGAATCGGTCTTCGACGCCACGCGGAAGGCGATCCGGGTCGGAAAGTTCGCCTTGATCAGGCCGGTGATGACGTTCACCGACGGCCGCTGCGTGGCGACGATGAGGTGGATCCCGATGGCGCGCGCCTTCTGGGCCAACTGCGTCAGCGGCTTCTCCACTTCGCTTTGCACGGTCATCATCAGATCAGCCAATTCATCGACCACCACCACGATGTACGGAATCGGACCGTCGGAATAGATCCAGCGGTCCTCGTCTCCTTCCGGCCCCTTGGGTTCGATCCGCCGCAGGAGCACGCCGTCCGTGACTTTCCGGTTGAACTCCTGCAGGGAGCGAACGTGGTTCGCCTTGAGGAGTTGGTAACGGCGTTCCATCTCCAGCACGGCCCACTTCAGTACACCCGCGGCGTCGCGAGGGTCGGTGACCACGTTGTGACGTAGATGAGGCAGCCGCGCGTACACGCTCAACTCGACCATCTTCGGGTCGATCATGAGCAAGCGCAGCGTCTCGGGCGTGTGTTTGTAGACGAGGCTCGTGATGATCGTGTTCAGACATACGGACTTTCCCGAGCCGGTCGCACCCGCGATGAGCACGTGCGGCATCTTGGCGAGGTTCGCCACATACGGCCGCCCGTTCAGATCCTTGCCGAGCGCGAGTGGAAGCTCGCCTTTGGCGTGCCGGAACGCCGGCGTCTCCAGGATCTCCCGCAGGTTCACGATCTCCGGCTGCGGGTTGGGAATCTCGACTCCCACCGCGCCCTTCCCCGGGATCGGCGCCACGATACGCACGCTGGCCGCGCGCATGGCCAACGCGAGGTCCGCGTCCAGGTTCGCGATTCGATTGACCTTCACCCCGGCGGCCGGAACCACCTCGAACTGCGTGACCACCGGCCCCGTGGTGCGCCCGCCCAGATGGCACTGGACGTTGAACGTCCCGAGCTTCTCGACGAGGATCTGGCCGAGATCGTCCAACTGGCGCTCCATGCTGGTGCGATCTACCTCGTGGGGAGCCGCGAGCAGGTCCAGTGGGGGTAGTTCGAGATCCGACTCTTCACCCGGTCGGCGAGGATCGGGCAAGCCGCCCGAGCCATCGTCCGCGAAGTCTTCGGCAAAAGGATGGGGCTGGCCCGCTGCCGCGTCCTGGGGTGCACCGCCCCTCTTGCCACGGGGTCGCTTGTCCTTTTGGACGGTAGCCGAAGCGGAGACGTCGGCCGCCTCAGGCGCATGCAAGCCGAACCCCGAGGGCGACGCTCCGTCCTCGACGGCCTCGATGAGCGGCGTCTCCTCGAGCGGCTCCCGGGATTCCTCGGCCTGGCGCGCCCGGGCGCGCTCGAGCCCGATCAGGCGACCCTTCTCCTGGAGCGCTCGGGCGGCGCGCCCCGCCGCCTCTCCGCCGACCACCACCCCGCGTCCGACCGATCGGAGCGGGTTCCACCCGATCGTGCTGACGGAAAGCGCCACGAGCGCCACGCCACAGATCAGCCCCCCACCGAGCACGCCGACAAACTCCACGAGGGGCCCGCCGATCTTCATGCCGAGCCATCCCGCCGCACCCGGGTTGGCCAGGGCCACCCAGATGCTCGTCGGGACGAGAACCAGCAAGCCGACGTCGAGGAGCATGAAGCGCAGCGAACGTTCCGGGCGCAGCCAATCACCGGCGCGCAGCCCGGCGAGCATCAGAAGCGGCGGCACCAACCACGCCGCCTCGCCGAAAAACGCGCGGAGCAGCGCACTCAGAGCGCCGCCCAGGATCCCCATCGGATTGCCCGACGGGAACCACTCGAGGCTCCGTTCGCCGAGGATCGAGACCGGAACGAGCGTCAAGAGCACGAAGAAGGCCAGGGCCAGCAGGCCCACGGCCAGGATCTCGCGCTGCTGCTCTCGGCTCAGCATGTGCGCTGTGTCATCCGCCGGACACCAGGGCCTGGTCCTTCATTTCGGCCACGATGTCATGGCGGTCGACATCGGCGCAGTCGGCCAGGTCGGCGTCGAGCCCGATCGCCGCCAGCGCCCGGCCGGCGTCGGTCGCGAGAAGGAACGCCGGAGTCGGGGTGATCGCGTGGGCCAGGGTGACCGCCGCACGCGCCGCGTCATCGAGTTCGGGACCGTCCGGAGTGCCCCCGCCCAGACGCAGCAGCAGATGCCCGGCGCACAGAGCGTCGTCGATGGAGAACCGATTCAGTCGACCCGCACACAACACGATCACGTCCGACTCTTCGCGGATGGCGTTCGCGATCGCACCCAGATTGGTGAGCGAGCACGCGAGGACCCGACGCGCCTCCGCGGCCTCCACCAGCGCGCCGGTGCCGTTCGTGGTGCTCATGACCAGCCGCTTCCCGCCCACCACCTCGGCCGTGTATTCGCTCGGTGAGTTCCCCAGGTCGAAGCCCTCCACCTTGACGCCGCGACGCTCGCCGCACAGAAGCGTATCCTCACGCCCCAGCGAATGCGCCAGACGTACCGCGTCCTCGGTGGAGCGCGTGGGATAGATCCCTCGCGCGCCGTTGGCCAACGCCTCTACGATGGAAGTGGTGGCGCGCACCACGTCCACGACGACCACCGCCGCTTCCTGGACCAGCGCGAAGTCCGCCTCGGCGGCGTTGAAGAAGACGCGTGCCTTCACCGGGCCTCCTCCGCCATCATCCGGGCGACGAAGCCGGTGTCGACGTCTCCCGCGATGAAGTGCTCGTCGTCGACAATTCTGCGCAGAAACGGAATCGTGGTGGGCACCCCTTCGATGATGAATTGATCGAGAACATGGCGCGCCCGCACGACCGCCTCGTACCGGGTGGTGCCGTGCACGATCAACTTCGCGAGAAGCGAGTCGTAGTTGGGCGGCACGCGGTAGCCCGTGTAGACGTGCGTGTCGAGACGTACGCCGGGCCCACCCGGGGGATGGAAGGTCGTGATCGTGCCCGGACCCGGCGCGAAGTTGCGATCCGGATCCTCGGCGTTGATCCGGAATTCGATCGCATGACCCCGGTGCTTCAGCCCCTCGCCATCGGTCGGGAAGCTCAGCGGGTAGCCCGCAGCGACACGGATCTGCTCCTTCACGAGGTCGAGGCCCGTGGTGACCTCGGTTACGGGATGCTCCACCTGGATCCGGGTGTTCATCTCCATGAAGTAGAACGAGCCATCCTCGTCGAGGAGGAACTCGATCGTGCCCGCGCCGACATAGTCGATGGCGCGGGCGGCCTTCACCGCAGCCTCACCCATACGCGCCCGAAGTTCCGGCGTAAGCGCCGGCGACGGGGCCTCCTCGACCAGCTTCTGGTGACGGCGCTGGAT
>JBBSOM010000267.1:0-5041 GCA_038259715.1 Longimicrobiales bacterium | reverse complement strand
CGGCGCCTTCCAGATCCCGAGCGGTGCGATTCCAGGTTCCGCGATTCCGGACGGTACGCCGTGAGCGGGCGGGTGGTGCGCATCGGGGGAGGGCAGGGCTTCTGGGGCGACGACCTCGATGCTCCGGTTCGACTCGTCGAAGGTGGCCCCCTCGACTACGTGATGCTCGACTACCTGGCCGAGGTCACGATGTCGATCCTGCGCAAGCAACGGGATAGGGATCCGTCGGCGGGGTACGCGTCGGACTTCGTCTCGCTGATGGGGCGCATCTGGCCGACGTGCGCGGAGCGCGGCGTGCGCGTCGTCGCCAACGCCGGTGGCGTGAACCCGTCCGGCTGCGCGGACGCGCTCCTGGAGACGGGCCGGGAGGCCGGCCTGGCGGGGAAGGCGCGCGTCGGCCTGGTGACGGGCGACGACCTTGCCGACCGGCTGGATGAGCTGCTCACTTCCGGGCACGCGCTGGCCAACCTGGACACGGGCGCACCGCTCGCGACCATCCGGGACCGGGTGCGGAGCGCCAACGCGTATATCGGCGCCGCTCCGGTCGTGGAAGCCCTCGCCGGCGGTGCGGACGTGGTGGTGACCGGCCGTGTGGCGGACCCGGCCCTCGCGGAGGCCGCGCTGGTGCATGAATTCGGCTGGTCGCTCGACGACCACGACCGGATCGCGGCGGCCGTCCTCGCCGGGCACGTCATCGAGTGCGGAGCGCAGGCCACCGGAGGCAACTGCATGGCCGAGTGGTGGACGATACCCAGCCTGGACGTGGTCGGGTTCCCGATCGTGGAGGTCGACGCAACCGGTGCCTTCACCGTCACCAAGCATCCGAATACGGGCGGACGCGTGGACCGCGCCTCCGTGACCGAGCAGATCGTCTACGAGATCGGCGACCCGCGGCGCGTACTCACACCCGACGTGGCCGCCGACTTCACCTCGATCCGTCTGACGGACGAGGGCGGCGACCGCGTCCGCCTGGACCAGGTACGGGGCTCCGCGCCCACGGACTCGTACAAGGTCTCGATCGCGTACACGGCCGGGTGGACGGCCACGGGGACGCTCCTGTACACGTGGCCGGATGCCGTCGAGAAGGCTCGTGCCGCGGACGCGCAGCTCCGGCGTCGTTTCGAACGTCTGGGTTACCGGCTCGACGACGTGCACACCGAGTTCGTCGGATGGAATGCCGGGCACGGCCCGATGACGGGCCCGCCCCCCATCGACGCGCCTGAAGTCCAACTCCGCGTGTCCGTGCGCTCGGTGGACCGCTCCTCGGTGGAGGCGTTCAGCCGGGAGATGGCGCCGCTGGTGCTCAACGGGCCGCCCTCCGTCACCGGGTACGCCGGGGGTCGGGCGCACGTCCAGGAGATGATGGCGTACTGGCCTGCGCTCATCGCCAAGGAGGCTGTGGACCCCTTCCTCCGCGCGGAGGTGCGGGAGGTATGACCTCGATGACAACGGTTCCGCTCGTCCAACTGGTGCACGCCCGGTCGGGCGACAAGGGCGACTCGGCCAACATCGGAGTCGTCGCCTACGAACCCGACCTGTACCCGATCCTGGTGGAGCGGCTTACCGCGGAGCGGGTGCGCGCGCACTTCGGCGCCTGGGTGAAGGGGGACGTCGTCCGGTACGAGCTTCCCAACCTTCACGCGCTCAACTTCGTGCTGAGGGGTGTGCTCGACGGAGGCGGCACTGTGTCCCTGCGCACGGACGCTCAGGGTAAGGTCCTCTCGGCCGCGCTCCTGCGCCTCGAGATCGAGGTTCCGGAGGCGGTGGCGGAGCGGACGAAGGGCCGGGGTCGCGTCCCGCCCGGATGGGCGCCGGAGGGACGATGAGCGACGAGCTTCTGAGGTACGAAGTCGAGGGGGGCGTGCTCACCCTCACGCTCAACCGTCCCGAAAAACGCAATGCCCTGAACGGTGCACTCGTGATCGCCCTCGAGGACGGATTGGCGCGCGCGGCGGCCGACGACGATGTGCGTGTCGTAGCGGTGCGTGGCGCCGGCAAGGACTTCTGTGCCGGCGCGGATCTGGCGGAACTCGAGCGCATCTCGACGATGAGCGACGAGGAGAACCTCGCCGACGCACGCTCGCTGGGTGCGTTGTTCACGTCGATGCGCGCGCTGGGCAAGCCGATCGTTGCGGTCGTTCAGGGGCGAGCACTCGCCGGCGGCTGTGGCCTGGCCACCGCGTGCGACCTCGTCCTCGCTCATGAAGGCGCCGAAATGGGCTATCCCGAAGTCCACCTGGGCTTTGTGCCGGCGATGGTCATGGCCATCCTGGTGCGGAAGGTCGGCGAAGGGCGAGCCTTCGATCTGGTCGCCCGCGGAAACCGAGTGGCGGCCACGGAAGCGCGGACGCTCGGCCTGGTCAACCATGTGCTCGCCGCGGACCGCTTCGACGAGGACGCGGGGGCCTTTCTGGCCGACCTGGCCACACGGCCCGCGTCGGCCCTCGCGCTGACCAAGCGCCTCCTGTACGAACTGTCGGATCTCGGCTTCGAGGCCGGCATCGAGCGAGGGGCCCAGGTCAACGTGGAAGCGCGCAGAACGGAGGCGTGCCGGGCCGGCTTGCGCCGCTTCCTCGACCGGGGTCGGGGCGGGGGAGACTGACGAGGATGGTGTTCGGGGTGGATCACCGGCGGCCGACGGGGCGTTTCCTCGAGGGGAAGGTCGCCCTGTTCGCGTCCGGAGCCGTGCTCGGCCTCGCCGGCATCCTGGTGGACGAGGTGTGGCTGAGGGTCGGCGCCATCGTATTGTTGGTCTCCGCCATGCTGCTCCGCTTCCTGCCGGGCGCGGGCGGCACGGACCCGCACCCGGTCGGGGAAGCAGGGGAGGCCGAGGAGGATCACGACGGCGGCCCGGAGGCGCGCGTCTGATCGGGCCGATCCGGACATTCTGGCGCACACCGGGCGGGATCGGACGACGACTATTGCACCTCTACCGAAACCCGTTGCGTCGTGACGAATGGCTCATTCAAGTCCGTTCCGACGAGGCCAAACAGCTCGTAGGTGCCGGGCGCCACTCGATCGCCCTCGTTGTCGACAAGCGGCCATGTGGCTGACCACGGCTCGGTCGCACCGCTGGGGATCTCGAAAGGGGTTGCTGGACCAGCGGCGTAGGCTCCGGCCAGACGCTGCCAGACGATTTCTCCTGCCTCGTCCACCACAACGACCTGATAGGCGGAGAACCGCCCTGCAGGAAAACGGACCGATTCTGAACCCGAGTTGTGTGTTGTGAAGGAGAACTCCACTGCCCCACTGGGCACCCTCGAGGACACTTCGACACCACCCACCTCCAAGCTTGCCCCGGAGGGGAGAGTCGGTTCAGCGGCTCCGCAAGCCGCCATGCCTATTACCAGCGCGCCTGCTAGGGCCGAGAGGATCGGAAGCTTCTTCCAAGAGGAATGCATTTGATCACTCCGGGTGCCGTGAGGCTCCAGTGTTAGAAGGGGTTCATCGTACCGAGATGGCTCTCGAGCTGCCACCACGGGCTGAACCACATTTCCCGATCTCCAGTCAAATTGGCTGCGATGGTGATTCCTACCGCCGACGCTCGTACACATAGATCCTGAGGATTGCGAGGCCAGGGTCTTGTCTGCGGGTCGTCGTCTCGAGAACGTCCCCGCGTCGGGCCAACGTGTGTTCATAGGTGCCGTCCGCGCTCACGAGATGGACCGCGGCACCACGAACGGTCCACGACCCCTCGAGCGAGTACGATGACGGGCCATCCGAGGTTCGCATCCGGAAGGTCTCGACGAATTGGTGGTCCGCCAGGACGAGTGTGGCCCCGAGAACCTCGATCACCCCCGCCGCGCTCGAATCGATCACGGTGGGAACCGGGTGGTTGGCCACGGAGCTGAGTTCATAGGTGCCTTCGAACATCTCGTGCGGCCCTGTGCCCGAGCTGCAAGACGCAAGGCCCGAGAGGGTTAGCGCCAGGATGAAGCGGCTGCCGTACCGAACCACCTCGCGTGGGCGCCGTTCAACGGACGGACTTCTCATGCCACGCTCCTGGAAGTACGGGAAGCAGTTCGAGGCCGGACAAGGCGTTACGAGGATCCCGGAGGCGAGTCGAATCTCGCGATGCAACCTCATGGGCCGGCGCATAGGTGCCCAATATTGGGCCGCCAGGTGCGAGCCGAGATGTGCCTCAAAAAGTACCCTGGAGCGTCTTGTGTGGTTGCAGACGCGCCCCTTTGACCGGTGCACCGTGCCCGACCGGAAGAAGGTGCGGCTGGGCGGATGAGGCTTTCATCTTGTTGGTCTCCGCCATGCTGCTCCGCTTCCTGCCGGGCGCGGGCGGCACCAGCCCCCACACGGTCGGGGAGCCGGGCGAGACTGAGGAAGAAACACGGCGGCGGCCCCGAAGCGCCCGTCTGATCGGGCTCATCCGGACATCGCCGCGCACGGCGCGACGGGGCACCCTACAGGATGCCTCCCGATCCACTCGCGCTGCTCCGTCGCCACTTCGGCTATGACGCCTTCCGGCCCGGCCAGGAGGAACTCGTCCGCGCGGTCCTTGCTGGGCGGGACGCCCTCGGCGTGCTTCCCACCGGCGGCGGCAAGAGCGTGTGCTACCAGGTCCCCGCACTCGCACTCGGCGGGCTCACGCTCGTGGTCACGCCGCTCGTGTCGCTCATGGAGGACCAGGTCCGGCGGGCACGGGAGGCCGGCCTGCGCGCGGCGTTCTTGAGCGCGGGGCAGGACACCGGCACCAAACGCCAATTCCTCGCGGACGCCCGCACCGGGGCGCTGGATGTGCTCTTCGTCGCGCCGGAGCGGCTGGACGTCTCGGCGTTTCGTGAGGCGCTCGCAGGGGCCGACGTCCGTCTGCTTGCGGTCGACGAGGCGCACTGCATCAGCGAGTGGGGGCACGATTTTCGCCCCGCGTACCGGAGGATCGGACATCTGCGTGCCCATTTCGGTGCGCCTGTCCTGGCGCTGACCGCAACGGCCACGCCGCGCGTACGTCATGACGTCACCGCGAGCCTACGACTCGAGGACCCCGTCACGGTGGTCCGCTCGTTCGACCGGCCGAACCTGTTGTGGG
>JBBSOM010000266.1:0-5041 GCA_038259715.1 Longimicrobiales bacterium | reverse complement strand
CTCCAGCTCGTCGCTCATGTTCAGGACGAGTTGCGTCGGGATGCCGAGTTCGAAGATCGGCTCGCACAGCATGAGCTGCTGCTCGAACCGCGTCACGTCGAGGATGAGCACGATGGCGTCCGGCGAGCCGATGCCGGGCTCGCGTCCCTCGAGCACATCCCGCGTCACTTTCTCATCGAGGGTGCGCGCACTGAAGCCACTCACGCCCGGTAGATCCACGACGTCGAGCTCGCGACCGTCGTGCAGCCGGATCCGACCCGTCTTCTTCTCGACGGTCACCCCCGGATAGTTGGCTACCTTCTGACGGAGCCCGGTCAGTTGGTTGAAGAGCGTCGATTTGCCGGAGTTGGGCGGACCGACCAGCGCCACGAGCGGTCGGTCGGCGGCAAAGGAGGTTCGAGTCCGCGCGGCACCGTCAGCGGCGGTCGAGGTTGCGAGGTCGTGCGTCAGCGTGGAGGACAAGGTCGGGTCCGTCGTACCTCTCAGGCCGGAAAGCTCCGGGAGCCGACGTCGTTCCCGGGTCCGTCCGCCTGGCGTACGCCGGCACCTGGGGCATGGGCTACGGAACCCAATGTGGTCACGAGGATGCGCACGCAAAGGCAACCGGCCATCTCCCGCCGCAGCGCGAGCAGCGTACCGTCGACGGTCACGATCGGGTCACCCGACGGCGAACGGCGCACCGGACACAGTTTGCATCCCGGGAGCAGGCCGCGCTCGAGCAGTGGCTCCATCTCCGCGTGCGGAAGGTCGATCCGCACCAGTTCGACCGCCTGCCGCAGGGGGACGTCCACCAGACGCAATTCCACCTCTCCCGCCGGCACGGAGTCGGCTTGCGATGGCTTTCCCGCGGTGGGGAGACGCCGGGTGCCTACCATGGGTGAGGATCCGGTGGAACGGAGTGTCGCGCCTGCCTGAGAATGAATCTCATCCACGAAGATAGTGTTTCGTCGGCGCATGGCAATGCGCATGCAACCATTCCGTCGGACGCCCGGCGACGATAACCTACCGTCATGCCGAGCCGATCCCACCCTATCCGCACCGCACGTCCCGAGGACGCCGCATCGATTTCCAACGTCCACCAAGCCAGCCGGGAGGCTCTCTATCGGGGGCGGGTGCCCGACGAGTTGGTGGACGCGCTGACCGATCGTGAACGTCTCGCCCGTTGGAAGGAGTGGCTTGCCGACCCCGGCGTGACTACGCTGGTGGGGGAAGACGAGGATCGAATCGTGGGTTTCTGTACGCTGCGCGCAGGCGCCGACGGGGACCTGGACCATCCACGGGTCGCGGAGATTCCTACGCTCTACATGCTGCCCGACCTATGGGGCCGGGGGTGGGGTACCGCCCTGTGCGCGCAGATCGAACAAGAGGCGAACCGGCTGGGGTTCCATACGCTGGTTCTCTGGGTGATGGAGATGAATCACGCCGCCCGCACGTTCTACGCCCACCGCGGGTTCGCGTGGGACGGCGCCGAAAGAACCGACACCGCGCCCGAGCCGACGGCGCTCAAGGCGCTCCGATACAGGAAGCGACTGACATGACCGAGGAAAAGGACCAGGACGGCGTACCGATCGTGCGCCTGAACCGCTACGTGCTGGTGGTCACTCCTCTGCAGCCCTGGGTGGACTGGATCCGAGGTATCGAGCGGGAAGACGGTCTCGAGGCGGGCGAGGCTCCGATGACGCTCGAAGACGCGCAGGTCAACTTCCAGTCGACGTTCCTCGTGCCATGGTCCGAGGAAGCGGAGGACGTCGTGGACTGGGTTGCCGACAATGTCGACGTCGTCTTCGACCAGATGTTGTTTGACGTCGAGACCGACTCGAAGCGGTGGCCCACAGACCGGAGCGCCGACATCTTCGACACCTGGTTCGACCTCGACCTGCTGGACTCGCCCATCGACCTTGTGGATGCGCCTCTCATCGCGGAAGACTAGGGGGGGCGATCGGCGCCGACAGCGTCGGTGGTCGTCGTATGTCGTCGCTGTCGTCACATCTCTTCGCTGTTGGTGATGTTCGATCTTCCATTCGACCTTTCCTTCGACATTCCAAAAGGAGTCGAGATCCAATGCTGGCGTTCCTTCCGCGCGTGCGCGCGTTCCTGATAGCCGGCGTCGTGTTGGCGACGGCGGGTTTCGTTCCCGCCCCAGCGCCCACCTTCCACTTCGCGCTCGTGAAATCCGCGCCCGCGGACGGCGCCTCCGTGGCGAACGTCATCAGGGTCGACCTGTGGTTCAGCGAGCCGCCCACCGCCGAGACCGTGGCGATCCACATCGTTGACGCCGACGGTAACGTCGTGCCCGGCGCGGACGCGAAGGTGGATGCGAAGGATCCAAAGGCGTACTCCGCGGTGCCGCGCGCCGCGCTCGCGCCAGGCGGATACACCGTGTCCTGGAAGGGCATGGGCGACGACGGCCACGTCGTGCGCGGGACGTTCGCCTTCACGGTCCCGTCCCCCTGACATGGGGTCCGCACGCTGCTCAACCTGATCACCGGCTGGCTCCTCTATTCCTCCCTGGTTCTGGCGACCGGGGCGGTCGTGACGCGGTGGGTGGTGCTGCCGCGGGGGGAAGGACGGGCCGATGCGGATCCGGCTTCAGACCGCGCCCGATACCATCACCGACGTTTCGTGGCAAAGGTGGGCTGGGCTGCCTCGTGGGGTCTGCTGGCGGCGATGCTCCTGGTCTTCGTGCGGGAGATCACCGAATTCCACGATCCGTTCGGCCCCTGGGGTGACGATGTCCGCATCCTGCTACGCACCCCCTGGGGAACGACGTGGCTCGCCGGGTTGGGCGGGACCTCGCTGGCCCTACCCTCCTTCCGGCTCGCATCCCGGGGACGTGGGTTCGGGTGGGTCATGGCCACGATCCTCGTCGTGGCGCTGGGTGCCTTTCCCGCGCTGACGGGTCACGCCAACGCGGGCGACCTGAGAAGCCTCACGCTCCCGGCCGACGTCCTGCACGTGTGGGCGGCGGGGAGTTGGGTCGGCGGCCTGGCTGTCATGCTTCTGCTCGAGCGACGCCATCGGGCCGAGGAACGCCGCGGGGCCGAAACGCACGTGGCGGAGCATGCGGACGCCGAGCCGAGCCTGCTCCCGGTCCTCGTGCCTCGCTTTTCGCGCGTGGCCATCGCGAGCGTCGTCACGCTGCTGGCCACCGGAGTGGTGGGCGCGTGGATCCACGTCGGGAGCGTCGACGCGCTCATCGCGACTCCGTACGGTCGTTGGCTGGTCCTGAAGGTCTCGATCGTCCTGGTCGTGCTGGTGTTGGGGGGACTCAACTGGCGCCGGCTCACCCCGCGCATGGCGGATCGGTCGGGCCCCGAGGCGCTCCGGCGGGCCGCCCTGCTCGAACTGGCTCTGGCGGGCGTGGTCCTGGCCGTGACCGCGGTGCTGGTTCGAACGCCTCCCGGGTAGTCCGTGTCCCGGATCCGGAACCCGACCTACTGTGTAGCATGTGCGAACCGTTACAGTTGCAGGGACCTGGGGATTTCGAGGTCCTCCTCCCGTGAACCCGTTGACCATCGCACGTCGACCGCTGGTTTTCGCGAGTGTCGTTGCGCTCATCGTGTCGGGGTGCCGCCACACCCGGGACGCCCCCTTGGCGGGCTCGCCAGTCTTCTCGGGTAGTCTTGGCGTCTCGTTGGTCACATCTCGCCACGCACTTTCGCAGGATACGTCCGGTTGGCATGTGTCGGAGCGGCCCCTGCTTCGAGTTGAAACCACCGCCGAGCACGCCGATGTCGTGGTGCATTGGATCCGCGGCGCGGCGCGGATGTCCGACGGACGTATCGCCCTGGTCAGTGAAAGTGCTCGACAGGTGATGTTTCTGTCGCCCGACGGCAAACTGCTTCGCATACCTGGCCGCGAAGGCGACGGCCCGGGGGAGTTCAGGGCACCCTTCGCTCTCACGCGGTTGGCCGGTGACACATTGGTGGTCGCGGACCGGCGGTCGTTCCGCCTGGCGTGGCTGGATCCGGAGGGCCACTTCGTTCGGCAGTTCGCTCCCGCTGAGAGACTCCAGAGCGTCATGCCTGAGCGCCAGTTTCTGGGTATGCCGCAGTACTTTGCGCGCGTATACGTCCGGGCGCAACGGACGATTGGCGTTCTTCGCCAACCGAACGGTGATGGCCATTGGACTCGCTCCCCCGACACTGTACGTCGGGGAGACCGATCCCTTCGAGATCAAGGTTTTCGCCCCTTCAGGCGCCTTGGTAAGGATCATCCGAGATCGGGTGGCGCCTACGGCGATCACCGATCGCGACATCAGTTGGGAGCGGTGGGAACTCCTCGATTGGGCCAAGCGATCCAGGCGCATGGAAGATCTTAATGGAAGATCTTACAAGGCTTGCGCATGCTATGCCGATCCCCGACCACAAGCCGGCTTTCGACGCACTTATCGTCGACAGCGAAGGCTACTTGTGTCGGAACCGACTACGTCCTCGGGGACGAGTGGGACCTCGACTACGTCGAAACAGTGAAGATGTACAGGCTGGAACGGCCGAGCAGCCACGACGGTCCTCAGCTGTGATCGGCGAGATGTGGCCGGACTCCGGCTTCGCCCGCCCAGTGCATAGCAGCCTCACTTCGACGACGGGCCGCCACGGTCGGGAGCTCGGGGTCCCGCGTCGGATCCGGCACCTGGCTCGCGTGTAGCCTGTGTGATCCTTCCCCACTCAGATCCGGAGTCCGACCCGATGAGAGCCACCCTACCGACCCTCGTCGCCTTCGTGATCGCCGCGGCTGCGTGCGGGCAGACGGAATCGTCCCCGGCGCCGAACACCGAAGCCACGGCCGCAGCGCCGCGAGCGGCCGGAATGGCCGCCGCCACGGCCGGAGAAGCTCGCGAACTCCCGGCGGTGCTCGTTTACAAGGACGTGGGGTGCGGCTGCTGCGACGAGTGGGTGGCCCACCTGCGCGCCGCGGGCTTCAAGGTCGACGCCCGCAACACCTCCGACATGGCCTCGATCAAGCGTGACGCCGGCGTGACCGCGGCGCTCGCGTCGTGCCACACGGCCCTGATCGACGGCTATGTGGTCGAGGGACACGT
>JBBSOM010000265.1:0-5073 GCA_038259715.1 Longimicrobiales bacterium | reverse complement strand
ACTCGATGGACTCCTTGGCGTACTTCCACTCGTCTTCCCAGAGCGGCGCGCGGTTCTCCCTCCAGAACGAATTGATCAGCACGCGGTCGTCCGCTCCGTCCCCGTCCCGATCGGGGACCACGGCGGAGGTGGCGTCCCAGCGGTCGACGTTCGACGTCGTCCAGGTGAAGTCGCGCACCGAGTCCGCCTGGAACCGGTACGTGAGCGAGCCGTTCACGCCTTCGGTGGTCACGCGGCCCGACTGCCGGTCCCCGGGCGTAACCACCTCCACCTTGTCGTCGGAGGTACGCGCCTGGGCGATGCGCTGAAGCGTCTGCGGGGAGTACACGTCGGTCGGGTTCTCGAGCGTGCCGGTAGCCCACACCGTCCAACCGGTCGGCACGGTCAGAGACGCCGTATAGTCCCCGTAGTCCTCGTAGAACTCAGCCTGGGACATGTACGGTTCGGCGTCCCACCCCCTCAGGTCGTCGAACACGGCCAGCTTCGGGAACCAGTACGCGACGAGGTACACCTCCTTGTTCGAATAGCCCATCCGCCCCGCTCCGTTCTGGGGGAGCGTGACACTCCACGCGAACGAGAGGGACACACTGTCGCCCGCCTCGACCGACGCGGGCGGCCGGATCGTCATCACGGTCCCGTCCACCTTGTAGCCCGGTCCCTGGGCGGGGTCACCTTCCGGCAGGACCTTCCCCGCGACCGTCACGCTGTCGAGATGCACACCCCCGGTGATCTCCGCGGGCGCGTTCCTGACCACCCCCTCCTTGTGGAGGTTCTGGTACAGGTTCACGACGAGGAGCCGGAGCGACACGGGCGAACGGTTGAAGTATTCGACCGTTTCGGAGCCCTTGAGCAGCGCCGTGGACGGATCCAGCGTGGCCTCGATGTCGTAGCGGGCCCAATTGCTCCAGTACGAAGGGCCAGGCCGTCCGTCGTGCGTTCGGCTGCTCCTGAGCACCGCGGCCTCGAAGAAGCGGGGTGGCACCACCGGCCCGGGGACCGCGGCCGTCACCGAGTCGGTCCCGGTCACCACCTGCTGCGCACCCGCGACCCGTGGAACGCCCCCGATCGAAGCCGCCGCCACCAGCGCCGCGACCACTCCGCATCGCAACCACATCCAGCGCCTCATCGTCAATCCCCGTCCGATCATGGATTTCGCTCCAGGTAGAACTTCACCCCCGCCCAGTCCGTCGCCGCGCTGAACATATCGAAGTACCGGTCCACGGACTCCCGACCGAGGATGGCGCCGAGTGACGCGCGGACCTCGACGTCGTACTGCTCCGCGTCCTCGTCGTCACGCTTCTCCATGGCACGGCGGACCCGCGCCTCCAGCGCCGCGAGCCCTTCACGAAGCTGCCGAACGCGGTCGGACACGCTCCCATGGATCCCGAAGTGCGTTGCGCCGAACCGCTCAGGAGCTACCACCAGGATCTCGTCGAGGGTCCGCTCCCATGCCCGCAGATCGATCGCCGGCGGAGGGGTCGGCGGATGCGTGGGCGCCTCGTCTCCGAGAACGATCCCCATCGAGTCACCCGCGAACAGGGTGCCATTGCGCTCGTCCAGATACGCGAGATGGTGGGCAATGTGACCCGGGGTCGGAATCGGCCGCAGGCCCGCGGGCCTCGCCCGGTCCCCCGGAGTCCACGCTTCGATCCGGTGGGCAGGGACCGGACGTACCTCGCCCCACAGACGGTCGTGATTTTCTCCGAACGTGCGCCGCGTGCTCGCGACCAACCGGGTGGGATCCACCATGTGCGGCGCTCCGTCGATGTGGACGTGCACGGTGGCCTTCGGGTACAACGCCATCAGGTGGCCGGTGGAGCCCGCGTGATCCAGGTGCACGTGGGTCAGCAGGATGTGCCGAAGGTCCTTGGGTCCGACCCCGCGCTCGAGCAGGCCTTCCCGCAGCCCCTCCAGCGTCGTCGTCGGGCCGGGGTCGACGAGCGCGGGTTCGCCCTCGGGGAGGACGTAGACCGCGATCGCCCCTGCAAGGTCCAGGTGATGAAGGTCGATCGTCTGGGTCATTGGAGACCTCCCGTATCGTGACGAAGCCGCGCGTGACGCGGCAAGCGGAGTCGGGCCGAAAGCGATGAAACCGAACACAGCAGGGGGCGCCCCGTGCGGAGCGCCCCCTGGCCATGTCCACTACGACGTGTATCGAGGAACCGGCTCAGCGGTCCCCAATGGAGATGAAGTCCCGTGCCTCGGAGCCCTCGTATACCTGACGGGGCCGGGCGATCTTCTGCTCGTCGTCGTTCAGGAGTTCCTGCCACTGGGCCAGCCACCCCACCGTCCGCGGAATGGCGAAGAGCACAGGGAAGAGCTCCACCGGGAAGCCCATTGCCTGGTAGATGATGCCGGAGTAGAAGTCGACGTTGGGGTACAGATGGCGCTCGATGAAGTACTCCTCGTTGAGCGCGATGCGCTCCAGTTCGAGCGCGATATCGAGGAGCGGGTTGCGTCCCGTGATGGCGAACACCTCGTCGGCCGTGCGCTTGATGATGCTCGCGCGCGGGTCGTACGACTTGTACACCCTGTGGCCGAAGCCCATCAACTTCTCGTCCTTGTTCTTCACCCTCTCGAGGAACGCCGGGATGTTCTTCACGTCCCCGATCCTCGTGAGCATCCGGAGCACGGCTTCGTTCGCCCCGCCGTGCAGCGGCCCGTACAGGGCGGCCATGGATCCCGCCAGCGCCGAATACGGATCGGCGTGCGAGGAGCCGATCACCCGCATCGCCGTGGCCGAGCAGTTCTGCTCGTGGTCGGCGTGCAGGATGAACAGCACCTCCAGCGCACGCTCCAGCACCGGGTTCGGCTTGAATTCCCGGGTGGCGACGCGAAACAGCATGTTCAGGAAGTTGCCCGTGTAGGAGAACTCGTTCTCCGGATAGACGTAGGGCAGCCCTCGGTGATGGCGGTACGCGAAGGCCGCGAGCGTCGGCATCTTCGCGAGAAGCCGTATGATCTGCATCCAGCGCACCGCCGGATCGTCGATCTCCTTGGCCTCGGGGTAGAACGTCGACAGCGCCGCGACCGCACTGATCATCATCCCCATGGCGTGCGCGTCGTAGCGGAAGCCGTCGAGGAGCTTGGTCACGTTCTCGTGGACGTACGTATGGAACGTCACGTCGTGGACGAAGCCATCCAGCTCGCTCTGGGTGGGCAGTTCCCCCTTCAGGAGCAGATACGCCACCTCGAGGTAGGAACTCCTCTCGGCCAATTGCTCGATCGGATAGCCACGGTAACGAAGGATACCCTTGCCGCCGTCGATGTACGTGACCGTACTCCGCGTACTCGCCGTGTTGGTGTAGGCAGGGTCGTACGACATCATCCCGAAGTCGCCCTCATTGACCTTGATCTGTCTCAGATCCATGGCCCGGATGACGTCCCCGTCGAGGATCTCGACCTCATAGTCGCGTCCGGTTCTGTTGTCCCGGATGGAGAGGGTCTTGCTACCGCCGTTCGCGGTTTCTCCCATGGTGGCTCCGTTTTTCCGTCGAAGGTGCCGGATCAGCGCCGGCCCTGGACGGCTGAGTAGAGGTTGCGACGTGTAATTATACTGATTCGCCGATCGTGTCCCAAGGGCGCGGATATGCACCCCCTGGCGCTACCGTGTCAGACGACGTACCTGCGTGTCGTAGTGTTCGACATGTGGCTTGTCCGCACGGGCCTCGCTTCCGTCCCTCCAGATCGCCACGCAATGACGCCAATACCGACGACGGTCGCGCTCGCCGTCCTCCTCTCGGTCGCTCCGGTCCTCCCTGCGTCGGCTCAGACAGGGCCGAGGGGACCCGGCCCGGAGTATCGCGGCGTCGAGGGGGCCCTCGCCGTGCCGCTTCCCCGGGAGGGAGACGACGTCGAGATCGATGGCGTCCTCGACGAGGACGTCTGGAAGAACGCGGCCGTGTTGACCGGCTTCTCACAGTATGAACCGGTCGACGGGCTGGCGGCGCCGGACGACACCGAGGTGCTCCTCTGGTACTCGGCCCACGCGCTCTTCGTGGGAATCCGCGCGCGGGAGCCCCACGGTCCGGTCAACGCGACGCTCGCCGACCGGGACCACATCTTCGGCGACGACTACACGCAGATCCTCCTCGATCCGTTCCATGATGGCCGCCGGGCCCTCCTGTTCGCCGTGAACCCGCTCGGCATCCAGGCGGACGGAATCCAGACCGAGGAACAGCGCACCGGAAAGATGTTCGGTGCGGACGAGGCGGCGGGCCGCGTGGACCTCAACCCCGACTACGTGTTCGAGTCCAAGGGACGGGTCACGGAAGACGGATACGAAGTCGAGATACGCATCCCCTTCAAGAGCCTTCGATACCCGGCGGTCGAGCCCCAGACGTGGGGCATCAACATCGTGCGCCGCGTGCAACACTCCGGGTCCGTTCAGACCTGGACACCCGTGCGCCGCGGAGAGACGTCGTTTCTTGCGCAGGGCGGCACGCTCGAAGGGCTCGAAGGGATGCGGCGGGGCCTGGTGCTGGACGTCAATCCGGAAGTCACCAGCCAGGTGACGGGCGCGCGCGTGACCGACGGCGGGTGGGGTTACGATCGGCAGGCGAGTCAGTGGGGCGGCAACGTCCGTTGGGGCGTCACCACCGACCTGACCGCGAACGCTACCGTCAACCCGGACTTCAGCCAGGTGGAAGCGGACGCGGCCCAGATCTCCTTCGACCCCCGCAATGCGCTGTCCTACCCCGAAAAGCGTCCCTTCTTCCTTGAAGGCGCCGAGCAATTTTCCGCGCCGAGCAACCTCATCTACACGCGACGCATCGTAGATCCCGTAGCCGCCGGGAAGGTGGCGGGAAAGGTGGCCGGCACCGACATCGGCATCCTGACGGCGGTAGACGATGCTTCGATGTCCCTCAGCGGTTCGGATCGACCCCTGTACAACCTGCTCCGTCTGCGCAGGCCCATCGGCGACCGCAGCGTGCTCGGGTTGACGTGGACGGACCGGGTGGAAGGAAGCGACTACAATCGGGTCGGGTCGGTGGATGCGCGGCTCGTGTCCGGCGCCTACACGCTCACGGCCGTCGCCGCCGCGAGCCGCACGCGTGCCGGCGCTCAGGTGGT
>JBBSOM010000264.1:0-5075 GCA_038259715.1 Longimicrobiales bacterium | reverse complement strand
CGCGGCCTGGAGATCGGACGGTATGGGTGGGTGAGGGGGAAGCGGCTCGAGGACGACGGCCTCGATTCGGACGACCCCGAGGCGCTCCTCTCCGCGCTCCGGCGCCCGACGCCGAGTCGCCCCTTCCAGCTCAAGCGCGCCCTGGAGGCGGGCCTCACGAACGACGATCTCTTCGAGGCGACGAAGATCGACCCGTGGTTCCTGGACCAGCTCACCCAGATCCTGGAGAATGAGCGGGCGTGGGCAGTTGCGCCCGCGATCACGCCCGATATGCTGCGTCACATGAAGCGGGAGGGCTTCAGCGATCGTCAGCTTGCCGAGTTGCGCGGCATGACGGAGGACGACATCCGCGCTCTGCGCTGGGAGCTCGACATCCATGCCACCTTCAACGTGGTGGATACGTGCGCCGGTGAGTTTCCGGCCCAGACGCCATACTTCTACTCCTCCTATGAGGACGAGTCGGAAAGCGAACCCTCGGACCGTGACAAGATCGTGATCCTGGGCAGCGGACCGAACCGGATCGGCCAGGGCATCGAGTTCGACTACTGCTGCGTGCAGGCGGTGCTCGCGCTCCGAGAGGCCGGCTTCGAGACGATCATGATCAACTCGAACCCGGAAACCGTATCGACCGACTTCGACGTGAGCGACAAGCTGTACTTCGAGCCGCTCACGCTGGAGGACGTCCTCGAGGTGCTGCACCTGGAAAAGCCGAAGGGTGTCATCGTCCAACTCGGCGGGCAGACGCCGCTCAACCTGGCCAAGGCGCTCGAACAGGCCGGGATCACCGTACTGGGCACCTCCGTCGACGCGATCGACCGTGCCGAAAACCGCGACCGCTTTGCCGACGTCTGCCGGACGATTGGCGCGCGCGTTCCCGAAAACGGCATTGCCCGCAGCGAGGAGCAGGCGGTGGACGTTGCGCGCCGGATCGGCTTCCCGGTGTTGGTGCGCCCTTCGTATGTGCTGGGTGGGCGCGCCATGCGGATCGTCTACGACGAGGAATCGCTCCAGCGGTACTTCGAGGAGGCAGCGCGGGCTTCGGAGGATCATCCGGTCCTGGTCGACTCTTTTCTCGAAGACGCATTCGAGGCCGACGTCGATGCGCTCTGCGACGGCGAAACCGTCGTTATCGGCGGCATCATGCAACACATCGAGAACGCCGGGGTGCACTCCGGCGACTCCGCCTGCGTTCTTCCCCCCTACCTGCTTTCGGGCGATGTACTCGAGGAGATCCGGCGGCTGACCCGGGCATTCGCGCTCGAACTTGGCGTGGTGGGCCTCATGAACGTCCAGTACGCCATCCGGGACGGCGTGGTCTACGTGCTGGAGGTCAACCCGCGTGCCTCGCGTACGGTGCCCTTCGTGAGCAAGGCGACGGGTGTGCCGCTGGCGCGTCTGGCCGCTCGGATCATGGCAGGGGAAAAGCTCGCGGATCTCGACGTGCCGGAAGAACCGCCGGTGCCCGGGGTCGCGGTGAAGGAGGCGGCGTTCCCTTTCAACCGCTTCGACGTCGACGTGCTGCTCGGCCCGGAGATGCGCTCCACGGGCGAGGTCATGGGCTTCGACGACTCGTTCGGTATGGCGTTCGCGAAGGCACAGCTTTCGGCGGGTAATTCCCTTCCGCAAGAGCCCGGTACGTTGATCGTGACGGTCAACGATCGGGACAAGGCCACGGTCACGCCCATCCTGCGACGCTTCCACGACCTGGGCTTCAACATCCTGGCCACGCACGGCACCCAGAAGTACCTCAAGCGCCTCGGCGTTCCGTGCGAGCGGGTCTACAAGGTCAACGAGGGGCGTCCGAACATCGTGGACCTGATCGTGAGCGGGGAGGTGCGCCTCCTCATCAACACACCGCTCGGGATGCGTTCGCAGTATGACGACTACGCGATGCGGCGCGCCGCGATCGTGTACAAGACGCCCTACCTCACGACGATGTCGGCGACCTCGGCCGCGTGCGACGCGCTCATCGCGCTCAAGGCGCGGACCCATTCCGTCCGCTCCCTTCAGGAGCGGATCGCGTCGCTCAAGGCGCTGGTGGACGATTGAACGCCCGTCCCGGCGAGCGAGCGAGAGTCCGTCCGTGAACGAAGCCAGGATCCCGACGGGTTTCTACATGCACCCCGCGGCGTCCCTGCACGACACCGGCTGGAACCATCCCGAGCACCAGGGCCGGTTGCGCGCGTTGGCGTCGACTATCGGCAAGGACATGCTGACGCTGCACGGCTGTGTCGAGCAGCAGGAGTCGCCGGACGCCACGGTCGAAGACCTCCTGCTGGTGCATACGCCCGAGCAGGTGCGCTACGTGCGGGACATGTGCGGATCCTCGGACATCCAGCAGAAGGTGCTGCCTCTCGACCCCGACACGTGGGTGTCTCCGGCTTCCTGGGAGGCCGCGCTGGGCAGCGTGGGCGCTTCGATCGCGGCGGTCGACGCCGTGGCGGACGGTCGGCTCTCGACGGCGTTCGTGGCCACCCGCCCGCCCGGTCACCACGCGACGCCGACCCGGGCCATGGGCTTCTGCCTTTTCAACAACGTTGCGGTGGCGGCGCGCCACCTGCAGGCGACCGGGCGAGCGGATCGGGTGCTGATCGTCGATTGGGACGTGCATCACGGCAACGGTACGCAGGACGCTTTCTACGACGATCCGTCGGTGGTCTATGTTTCGCTCCACCAGGCGCCGTGGTTCCCCGGCACGGGCGGCGCCGGCGAGCGGGGCGCCGGTAGAGGGCTGGGAGCGACGCTCAACGTGCCACTTCCGGCGGGGACGCCCCGGGCCACGTACCTCGCGCACTTCCACCGGGCGCTCGAGCGCGTGTTCGATGTGTCGACGCCGGACTTCATCCTCGTGTCCTCGGGCTTCGATGCCCTGGCAGGCGATCCTCTCGGCGGGATGCTTCTGGAGCCGGAAGACTTCCACGCCATGACCACGGAACTGTGCGCACGGGCCGCTGAGCTTTGTGGGGGACGCCTGGTCGCCTTCCTCGAAGGCGGATACGATCCGCCCCGCCTCGGTCAGGCGGCCCTCGCGGTCGTTCGGGCTCTGGCAGGGCTGCCGATCGGCTGATCGCGGCACCCATCGGGGTACCGCTCCGGGGCACCCTCGTTGCCCCCGGGCCTCCCACGCCTACCTTTCTGCCATGCCGTCGACTCCTCCAGGGTCCGGGGTGGAGTCGCCCCGGGTTCCTTCCATGCTCGACCTGATCCGGTTGAGTCCGCACCCGCTCTTTCCGCCGGGCGGGGTGGACCTCTATCGACAGATCGCCATCCTGGCCGAATTGTCGGAGGGCCAGGAGGTGCTCGACGTCGCCAGCGGGCGCGGGATCCCACTGGAGTATTTCGTGCGTGAGTACGGAGTCGTGGGCGCGGGGGTTGAAGAGAGCGCGCTTCTGGTGGAGGAGGCCGAGAATCGAGCCCGTGACGAGGAATTGGCGTCCCGTCTGCAGTTCCAGACCGGCCGGCCGGACGCACTGCCCTACCGGGACCACATCTTCGATGTCGTCGTCGGCGAGTTGGGTCTGGCCGCCCACTGCGATCCGGGCGATGCGGTCCGCGAGTTGGTCCGCGTCACCAAGCCGGGTGGCACCGTGGCGCTGGTGCAACTCGTGTGGAAAGCCCCGGTCGACGAACCTCGCCGGAAGATACTTTCCGCACATCTCGGTGCCCGCCCGATGATGATGGTCGAGTGGAAACGGCTGTTGCGCGACGCGGGTGTCCGGGGGGTGCACGTCGAAGACTGGTCGGCGGAGGAGACGTCGTTCCGGCCCCGGATCGCCAAGCCCTTTCCGGACTTCGCCGAGATCTTCAGCCTCTCCGAGAAGATCGGGATCCTCCGCCGCGCCTGGTCGCGGTGGGGGTGGCGCGGCGTACGCACCGTGCTAGAACGTGAGCGCGAGGTGCACCGCCTGCTGACGAGCGAGCGGATCCTCGGACTCAACCTGATCAAGGGGCAGAAGCACACCGACGTGCCGGAAGCGGAAACGTCGGAATCCGAACCCTCCCTGAGGCCCGAACGCTCCGGGAGCAGCGCACCGTCCCGGAGCAGCGCACCCTCGGAGGGCGACGAGCCTTCCGGGCACCGTGGGCCCTCGGAGGACACCGAGAACAAGGAGACCGCGGGGCTCCCGCTCTTCGGTCCCGGGGAAGGCACGTGACGATCCACGAACCACGAGATCAAAGACGATGAGCGAGTCCATTCTCTGCACCGAAGACGGCATCCGCAGGGTCCAGCAGGCGCTTCGTGACCAGGGCCTGGACGGGTGGCTCCTGTACGAGTTCCGCGGCGCGAATCCGATCGCCAAAGCGATGCTGGATGTCGGTAAGACCACGCGCCGCGGCTTCTTCCTTATACCGCGCGAGGGTGAGCCGCAGGCGCTCATCCACGCGATCGAAGGTTCCTCCTGGCGGCACTGGCCGTGGACCAAGCGCATGTACTCGGGGTGGAGGCAGATGGAGGAGGCGCTCGGCGAGATGCTCGAGGGCCGCGGTCGTCTGGCCATGGAGATCTCGCCCGGCGCCGCGGTTCCCACCTTGGACTACCTGCCCGCGGGGATGGCCGAAGTCGTCCTTCGCTCCGGCGTGGAGGCCGCTTCGTCGGGGGATCTGGTCAGCCGATTCTACTCCGTATGGACCGAAGAACAACTGCACGATCATATCGAGTCCGCCCAGATCCTGGTGGACGTCTCGCGCCGGGCATTCGAGCGCGCCGCCGCCGCGATCCGAGCCGGGTCGCCGACCAACGAGGGGGCTCTCTCGGATTGGATTCGTGCTGAATTTGCCGCTGCGGGGCTGACGTCCAATTCCGACTGCATCGTCGCGGTGGGACGCACGGCCTCCGACCCGCACTATGCACCCCCCGGCGCGGGTGAGACGATCGTGAAGGGTGAACTCCTGCTCATCGACCTGTGGGCGGGCCGACCGGATTCGGTGCCGGCGGATCAGACCTGGATGGGCGTGATGGGCGCGTCGGTCGATGCCCGTACCCAGGAGATCTGGGAGGCGGTTCGGGACGCCCGCGACGCGGCCGTCTCGTTCCTGCGGGAACGCTTCGATGCCGGCGAGGAGGTGCGCGGCTT
>JBBSOM010000263.1:0-5077 GCA_038259715.1 Longimicrobiales bacterium | reverse complement strand
GACTGGACGCCCAGATCCCCGACCTCCCCTCTGTGTTCATCGGCAGCTTCGAGGCCAGCCTCCTCGACCTTACCGGCGCGTTCGCGGCGTTCGGGAACGGCGGGTACCGGGTGGAACCGCACCTCGTGGAACGCATCGAGGACGCTCAGGGTCAGGTGCTGTGGCAGGATCCAGGCCAGCAGGCCCAGGATCAACCGCTCGACCCCGTGACGGCGTTCGTCGTACTCGACGCGCTCCGGGACGTGGTGGATCGTGGCACCGGTCGGCCCGTGCGCGCGGCTGGCTATGCGGGACCGGCCGCTGGAAAGACCGGCACCACCAACGATTCACGTGACGCCTGGTTCGTGGGCCTGGTACCCGACCTCGCGGCCGGTGTGTGGATCGGCTACGACCAACCCCGCACGATCGTGCCGGGAGGGGCCGGCGGCACGCTTGCCGGGCCGGCGTGGGGCGCATGGATGAAGCAAGTCGACGACTCTCTGGGAGGTCCGCGGGGGAAGTGGGTTCCGCCGCCCGGTGTCCGCGAAGTGCTCTACGACACGCAGACGGGCACACCCATCCCCACGACGTGTCATCAGGGCGAACATGCGGGCTATGTGGATGCCTGGATCCCTGTCGGCGACTATTCGGTCAACCGTTGCCCCGGAGGCTTCGGCAACTGGCTGGAGGGGCTCTGGAAGTCGATCGTCCCCGGCAAAGCCAAGCCGGTGCAGCCGCTCACCCGGCGCCCGCGCCCCGGCGCGCCGGCGGCTGACACCACAACGCGCTAGCGCCGCAACGGGCTAGCGCGGCGGCGGGCTCTACCGAGGCGGCCCGGCTACCGCGGCCGCGGCGTCAGGCTGGCCACCGGCACGATCATCTCTTCCGGGCTGATGCCCCCGTGCAGGAAGGAGTTCCGGTAGCGGGCCTGATACTCGCGCAGCTTCGTCGGATAAACGAAGAAGTAGTCTTCGAGCGCGAGCAGATACGTCATGCCCAGTGGCCCCGCCGGGATGCGCAGGTCGCCTTCGTCGCGAGTGGCGAACGCTGTGGAGGGATCCTCCACGCGCAGGGCCTTCCCGAACTTGTAGCGCAAGTTGCTCGTGGCGTCGCGGCGCGCATACACGGTGGCGGGATGCTGGCACAGGATCGAACCGTGGTCGGTCGTGAGGACCACTCGATGGCCGGCCCGGGCCGCCTCTTTGAGCACCTCGAAGGCGGTGGACCGCTCGAACCAGGCGCGCGTCAGGTCGCGAAGCGCCGCCTCGTCCTTGGCCACCTCCATCAGGATGGGTGACTCCGAGCGTCCGTGCGTCATCAGGTCCACGAAGTTGAAGACCATGGCAATGACGATCCCGGGCGTGCGCAACGCCGAGTTGACGCGCGCCCGCACCTGATCCCTGTCGCGGTCCGAGAAGATCTTCTCGTAGTGCACCGGGACGTTCCGGCCCGTCAGGCGCTTGAGTTGCTCGACCAGAAGCTCATCCTCGAAGGCGTTGAGACTACCCTCGTCCTCACCCGCGTCCCACCAGCCCGGCGTGCGCTCGGCGACCTTGTCCGGGTACATACCGCTGAAGATCGCGTTTCGCGCGTACGGCGTCGCGGTGGGTAGGATCGAATAGTGATAAGACTCCTCGATCTCGAAGTACGGCGCGAGCAGCGGCGTCATGGCCCGCCACTGATCGAGGCGCATGCAGTCGAGCACGACGAAAAAGACCGGATCATCCCCCAGCCAGGGAAGCAGGAAGAGCTCGACCAGATCCACGGAGAGCACGGGCCGATCTTCGACGTCGCGCATCCACCGCGGGTACTCGCGCACGACCCAGGTCCCGAACTCGCGGCGCAGGTCCGTCATCATCGAGCGCACGGTGTCGAGCAACCCCTCCTCGCCGGCCCTTTCGAGACGCAGGTGCCAATCCGTCAACTCGGTGAAGACCTCCGCGTAGTCGTCGGCCGTCTCGGCGTCCTGGGCGTGCATGGACAGGCGGGGAAAGCGAGCCGCGAAGTCCTGGGCAACCTGCTGCTGGCGGATCGAAGAGCCTTCGAGGATGCGGGTGACGACCGAAAGCACCTGGCGCGGGCTGGTCGGCTTGACCAGGTAATCGTCCACCCGGCGGCCGATGGCCTCGGTCATCGTGCGGTCCTCTTCGGACTTCGTGACCATCACTACGCGGGTATGTGGATCGTGCCGGCGCAGGATCTCGAGCACCTCGAGCCCCCGGCGACCCGGCATCTGCTCGTCGAGCAGAACCAGGTCGTAGGCGTTGTCCCTGAGCAGCGCGAGCGCGTCGTCGCCGTTCGAAATCGCGTCGACGTGGTAGCCCCGGGCCTGCAGGAAGAGCAGGTGGGGGCGCAGGAGATCGATCTCGTCGTCGGCCCAGAGAATGCGTTTGGCGGCGCGTGTGTTTCTGGTCATGGAGCGAAAGTTAACATTGGTCCATGCGACGTTGCTCGGTCGGCCGTCATTCGCCCCACGTCCGCTCGAGGACCCGCAGCCAGTTGCCATGCGCGATGGCGCGGACGTCGTCCGCGCCGAACCCGGCGCGTCCCAGGGCGTCGATGAGCCGCGGCAGTCCGGTCACGTCCCCGAGGTCTTCCGGCATCTCGGCGCCGTCGAAGTCGGAGCCGAGTGCCACATGTTCGACGCCGATCCGGTCCGCGATGTAGCGAGCGTGTCGGACGATCTCCGCGAGCGACGTCTCCGCCTCGGACTCCCCGTCCGCCCGCAGGAAACCTTTGTGGAAGTTGACCCCCACCAGGCCCCTGCTCTGGGCGATGGTGTCGAGTTGCGCGTCCGTGAGGTTCCGCGGCGAACTGGACAGCGTCCAGGCACACGAGTGCGTGGCGACGAGCGGCGCGTCCGAAAGGCGCGCGACATCCCGGAAGCCCGCCTCGTTCAGATGAGACAGGTCGATGAGGATGCGGAGGCGGTTGCACGCGGCCACCAGCCGCTCACCGGCCGGGGTGAGGCCCGGTCCGGTGTCGGGTGCCCGCGGGAAGTCGAAGGGGACGCCGTGCGCGAACGCATTCGGCCGGCTCCACACGGGCCCGAGCGAGCGGAGTCCCGCGGCGTGGAGGACGTCGAGCGCGTCGAGCCGGGTATCGATGGCTTCGACGCCCTCGATGTGGAGGACCGCCGCGAAGATGCCTTGTTCGAAACAGCGTCGGATTTCCGCGGCGGTGCGCGCCACCTTCATCGCGCCCGCCGACGCCGTCTCCAGCCGGAGGAGGTCGGAGATGACGGCAAGGGTGTAGTTGAGCGCGGTCGAGCGGGATAGGCGTGGAGGAAGCTCGACGGACCGCCCGCCCGGCACGACCTGTCCATCGGGCCCCATCATCGGAAGGACGTCGCGAGACCAGTTCTTCGACGCTGTGAAGATCGCAAAGAGCCCCCCGGCCAACCCACCTTCCCGGGCACGCGGCAGGTCGATGTGGCCGCGGTCACTACGGTCCAGGAAGGTGCGCCGCTCGTCGGCGGGCGCGTTGCGGATCTGCGTGAGCGTGTCGTTGTGACCGTCGAAGACCGGAATCGGAGCGCGGGTGGGCATGGTCGTCGCAGGGACTCGGGTTGGAGGGGAGACCGGAGTGGCGGGCCAGGCGGCGCGGCACGATCTGCTGGGAGCCTGTCCGCTGCATGGCTCGGCCTTACGGTGACCGATCCGGGCCGGTAGCACCAGAGCACCGGGCCCGCGTTCACGGTACCTTGCGAGAAAAGGCAGCGCTCCACTAACTTGTCCCGCAAGGCAATCCTTCAAGGAGCGTGACCCCGTGGCGATGCCGTCTTCCCGCGACCCCGAGTCCTTCCTGCCCTTGAGCGCCCCGGTGCTCAACATCCTGCTCGCGTTGGGTGGAGGATTCCTGCACCCTTACGGCATCATGCAAGCCATCGATGAGCGCACCGGGGGCAAGGCAGTGATTCTGCCGGGCACGCTGTACACGTCGATCGCGCGTATGCTCGACCAGGGATTGATCGTGGACGCGCCGGAACGCCCGGACCCCGAAGACGACGACGCCCGCCGGCGCTACTACCGGCTCACCGAGCTCGGTTGTCAGGTCGTGGCCGGCGAGGTGGCGCGCTTGTCCGTGTTGATCCGGCTGGCCGAGGAGCAGCACCTGGTGCCGGCGTCCGGACAGATCGGCGGGAAGGCGGGCTGAGGTGGACCGCGCCCAGCCCGAGCGGACCGCCCGGTGGGCATACCGGCTCCTTCTACACGCCTATCCGCGCTCGTTCCTGGAAGAGTACGCGGACGGGATGACCGAGGACTTCCTGCGCTTGCGGGCGCTTGCGGTCGAGCGAGGACGCTGGCATGTGGCCCGACTCTGGATCCGGACAGCGGCCGATCTGGTCACGACCGGAGTGGGTGAACGACTCGCGCGCCGAGGGGCGCGGAGCGGGTGGACGACGACGGGGGGAGGAGACATGTTCGGGGATCTTCGGCAGGACCTCGCTTACGCTGTGCGGGCGCTTCGGCGGAGCCCGGGATACGCGGCCATCGTGGTCGTCACCCTCGGGCTCGGCATCGGCGTGAACACCGCCATGTTCAGCCTGGTGGACGGCGTGCTACTGGCGCCCCTGCCCTACGCACAGGGCGACCGCATCGTGCACGTGCGCCAGACGGAGCCGGCCATCGGCGAGGAGGACATGGCCTTCTCGGTGCACGAGATCGACGACTACCGGAGCGCCAACCACACCCTTTCCGACGTGGTCGAGTACCACGGAATGACGTTCACGCTGCTCGGCATGGGGGACCCGGAACTCGTGCAGACCGGCGTGGTCTCGGCCGGCTTCTTCGACGTCCTCGGCATGAAGCCGATTCTGGGACGGTCGTTCACCATGGAAGACGACCACCTGGGCGCGCCGCCGGTCATGATGCTGTCGTACGAGTACTGGACCCGACGTTTCGGGTCCGACCCAGATGTGATCGGCCGCGGCTATGTCATGAACGGGAAGGTGCACACGGTCATCGGCGTACTGCCGCCGATCCCGCAGTACCCGGACGAAAACGATGTCTACATGCCGACGTCGCAGTGCCCGACGCGTTCGGATCCGGACTTCATCGCGAACCGGCGCGCCCGCATGATGACGGTGTTCGGCGTG
>JBBSOM010000262.1:0-5077 GCA_038259715.1 Longimicrobiales bacterium | reverse complement strand
TTCCAGCCGTACGCCGCCAGATCCGGGCGGCGTACGTGCTCCCACTCCGCGCCCGGATAGGTCGGGGTCGTGGCCACCTGCCCGAGCGCGGGAAGGGCGAGGACCACCGAGAGGATGACAACCTGGAAAGCGGAGGCGAGACGGCGCATGGGCGTGATTCCGGTACGATGGGAACGTGTGCGCCAACCTACACGGACAGGGGCGCATCCGGCCATGGCCGGCGCCGGGTTCTACCCCCCGCCGAGCGCCGACACCGGGTCAACGGTCGTCGCCCTTCGCGCGGGTATCATGCACGCCGCGAGCCCTACCACCCCGAGTACGACAGCCACAGCAGCCATGACGCGCGGGTCCGTCGGCCGAACGTCAAAAAGCAATGAGCGCACCAGCCGGGTGAGCAGCACGGAGGCCACAGCGCCGACCACCAGGCCGAGCCCGGTGACCCGCAGCCCCTGCCCCACCACGCTACGGAAGACGTCGCGCGGCGCGCTCCCCATGGCCATGCGTATGCCGATTTCGCGGGTGCGCTGCGCCACGGTATACGCGAGCGCGCCGTAGATGCCGACCACGGCGAGGAAGAGCGCGACCCCGGCGAAGACCCCGAGGAGGATCAGCGGACTCCGTCGCGACCGGAGGGAGTCATCGATGCGGCCGCGCATCGTCTCGACCCCGTAGAGGGGCAGATCGGAATCGAGCTTTGTGACGAGCGCGCGAAGCGCCGGCGTGATCGACGCCGGATCGAGTCCCGCACGCACAACCATGGCCTGGAAGCTCGGGGGCTGCTGGAGCGAGGAGAAGTAATACGTCCCGACGTGTTCCGAAGCAGGCGCGGTGAGATCGTTGTTCTTGGTCGTCTTCACCACGCCCACGATCGTGAATACCGACTCGGGGGGAATGCTGTCCAGGGTCGGCGGCACGCCGTAGACCATCCGGTCCCCCAAGGGACTCCGGTCCGGCCAGTATCGGTGGGCGAGCCACTCGTCGATAAGCATGACCTGGGGCGCATCCGGACCGTCCGAATCACTGAACGTACGTCCTTCCACCAGCTCGATCCCCATGGCCTCGAAGTACCCGGGGCTGGCCACGACCTCGAGCGGTGAGAGGACCGACTCGCCGGGCGAGGGCACATATCCTTCGGGCACGATGACGCTGCTGGAGCTGTTGCTCGTAAACGGAAGGGCGGCGGTGATCGCCGCAGCCTTCACGCCCGGAATGGCCAGGAGGCCGGCGCGCAGTTCCTCCGAGAATCGGCGACGCGCGTCCCTGTCCGGATAGCGGGCGTCCGGGAGCGACACGAAGGCGGTCATCACGCCATCGGCGTCGAAGCCCGGGTCGACGGCCAGCGCGGCCCGGAAGCTCATGAGCATGAGCCCGGCGCCGATGAGAAGCACGAAGGCCAACGCCACCTGACTCGTCACCAGGGCGTTGCGCACCAGCACGGATCGGCGGCTCGCGGTCCCGGTGCGCGCATCGGTGCGAAACACGGGTGAGAGGTCTCCCCTCATGATCTGCACCATCGGGATGGCGCCGAAGAGCAGGCCCGCGCCCACCGCCACCACCGCCGTGAAGAAGAGTACCGATGTGTCGATGCCGATCGCGGTGCCGCGAGGGAGCTGGGCCGCGCCGAAACGCAGGAAGAGTTTCAGGGCGATCGCCCCGATGCCCACACCGAGCGCACCCCCGACCAGCCCCATGACCACCGCCTCCGTGAGCACCTGGCGTGCGACCCGGCCCCGCGGGGCCCCGAGCGCCAGCCGTGTCGCGATATCACCCACGCGGGTCTGCGCCCGAGCCAGTACCAGGTTCGCGATGTTCACGCACCCGATGAGAAGAACGAGACCCACGCCCGCCCACAGCATGTAGAGGACCGACCGGACATCCCGGACCAGATCCGCAGCCGCTGGCACGATGACCGTCTGGTAACCGGCGTCCTTGATCAACTGCCGCCCGTTTGGGACCGGCCATCGGTCGATGAGGGTCTGGTTCAGGGCGTCGTTCTGTGCACGCGCCTGCTCGATCGTCGCTCCCGGAGCCAGGCGGGCGATGAGCTCGAAGTTGTTCGAGTGCCATCGGTCCATCTGCCGGTCCGCTTCGGTGAACGGGACCGGAACGAAGAAGCGGGCATCCTCGTGCGCTGGAATGGCGAAATCCGGAGGGAGGACGCCCACCACGGTGTACGCCTCCCCGTTCACGCGCATCTCCCGCCCGACCGCGTCCCGCGCGCCCCCGAAGCGCTCGCGCCAATACGCATCGGTGAGGAGAACCTTCCGATGATTGCCCTCCTCCATTTCGTCCTCGGTGAACGTCCGCCCCAGTGCGGCCTGAACCCCGAGGAGCGGAAAGAGCGACGGCGACACACGCATGATGGTCACGCGCTCGCTCCCCTCGTCGCCCCCGACCGTGGCGCCGCGGTCCTGGAAGAGGGCGACCTCCTGGAAGGCGGGGACGTTCTTGCGCCGCTCGAGGAAGTCGATGGTGCCGTCGCCGGCGCGCGGAGCTCCGGCATTGGGATAGCTGTTGAAGATCGTGACCAGGCGATCCGGAGCTTTGAACGGCAGCGGGTCGAGCAACACGGTGTGGATGACGCTGTAGATGGCGACGTTCACCCCGATGCACACCGCCAGGGTGAGCAGGACCGTGACGCTGAACGTCTTGTCCTTCCAGAGGAGCTTCAGAGCGAGCCGGACGTCGCGGACCAGCGTTTCCATGCGATGCGGGTGTTGCGGGTTGGGTGAAGTTGATCGGTCTCTCCACCCGACGTAGCCAGGACGTCGCGGGTTTCCCGGGACGGGCCGCGTCGACCTCCTACCCGCCCGTGACCTCGAGCAAGCTGCGCGGGTCCACGCTCGTAGTGCCGTAACGCCCCACCCAGTGCAGGTGCGGGCCGGTGACGCGGCCGGTCGCGCCCACGAGGCCGAGAGGCGTGCCCGCCTCCACCGTGTCGCCCACCGCGACGAGCTGCCGGCTCAGGTGGAAGTACCCGCTCAGTAGCCCGCCGCCGTGCACCACGTAGACGATGTTGCCGGCCAGCAGGAAGTCGTCGACCAGCGCGACCACACCCCGTTCGGCGGCGCGCACGGTATCGCCCACGTTGCCGTTCAGATCGAGGCCCAGATGCCGGCTCGACACCTGTCCGTTGAAGATGCGCCCGTCGCCGAAGCCGCCGGTGACGCGCGTCTGACGCGGCATGACCGCCGCCCCGGTCCAGAGCCGGGGGGTCGAGTGTGCGCGGCGCGCGACCGCATTGGCCTTGGCCTGGTCACGGGCCAAGCGCGCGGCGGCGGCTCCCTTGAGCGGGGCGCCCAGCTCGGGGGCGACGTCGAGGTGCTCGTGACGGTACGTCGCGCTTTCGATCGGGACCGTGGCGCGGAGGTCTGTCACTGTGCCATCGGCGGCTCGCACCCCGACGGCGACCACCACGCTCCCCTCCGCGTCCACCGGAACGGGCGCCAGGCTCTCGAACGCGCCGTCGACCGTGCGCACGAAGTGGAGCGACTGGCCGGCGACGTCCCCGGAAAGACGCGTCGCATCGGTCGCGCCCGCGTCGAGGAGCCGCACCACGAACAGGTGGCCCTGGACGGGGCGGTCGGGCGCCCAGGTCAAGCGTGGGTCCGCTCGCGCGGCCGCGGGCCCGGCCGTGGGCGCAGGGGTGGCCGCGGCGGCCGACAAGAGCACCAGCGAGATCGGAAGAAGCGTGGGGTAGCGTCGCATACCCAAGACTATCAAACCGCCATCAGCGAAGCACCCCCACAGCCCATATCGCGCGGTGGTCGCTGGCTCCATGGGTGTCGAGAATCGTGCCCGACCCGGCCTCCTCCAGCGGGTCGAGGCCCTTGAATACGATATGATCGAGCCGGGCGAATCGCGTCGTTTTCGGTCCTTTCCGGGTCGGCCACGCGTATCCGCGCTTCACGGCCATCCTCCCCAGGCTGTCGCTGTTGAAATCGCCGCCGATCACGACATGCGGGAAGCGCGAGGCGTCGTTCAGCACCGCGCGCATCTGGTCCTGCCGATCCCGCAAGGACTGATTAATGGGCGTGGCCAGGTGCACGGAGTAGACCACGAGGTCCATGCGCCCCACGCGCAGCGTCACGCGCGTCGCGGTTCGCTCCGTGGCCCCGAATATCGAGACGTGCGGGAGGACCAGCTTGGCGTCGTGGACGATCGGCCAGCGCGAAAGGACGGCCGTCCCGAAATCCCGCCCGCTCGACTTGCGGAGCGTGGCGGGATAGTAGACCCACGCCATGCCGAGCTCCTCGGCGATCCGGCGGGTGCCGGCCTCATCCATCTCCTGGAGCAGGAGGATGTCGGCATCGGCCAGGTGCGGATCGGAGTGGAGGACCACCAGCGCGCTGTCGATCTCCCGTCCGAACTGGATGTTGAACGAACCGACCACCAGCGTGTCCGGGCCGATCGCCGCACGGTTCGCGAAGGGGGCCTCCCCGCCGGCGAAGCGTGGCCCCACGGGCCCGACGTAGTTTTGGGCCGCATGGCAGCCTGAGAGGAGGAGCCCGGTGAACAACAGGACGCGGGTCCGACCCTTCATCGCACGCGCCCTTTCTGCCCACGCTTCCTCTTCACGGGACCACCGTCACGGAGACCGACACCTCGGGGATTCCGTACGGCCCCACGTCACGTCCGATGATCCTGGTGGCACCAGGGGCTACCGCGGTGATCTGACCACTGGTGTCGCCCACCGTCGCTATTGCAGCGTCGTCGGAGGCCCACCGCATATCAACCCGAACAGACTTCGTTCCTCCGCAGGTCAGACCCTCGGCAACCGCACTCGTCGATTCGCCCACTCTGAGCCGAGTCTCCGTCGGCGTGACCCGCCAGCCCAGTTCAAGCGTGCAGGCCTCGGGTCCTGAGATGCCGCATCCGGACATGAGGAGCAGGGCGCACATCGCGAGCGGCACCCCGAATGACATCCCCCGTGGCAGCCCGAGTGGCACCCCCAGGAGGGGCACCCACAGTGCACCCCTCCGAATCCGGCGCCCATCCCCGGAGGGCGCGCTCTGTCTCTTCATACCGAATCTCCGCCTTCCTGACCCCGATCTTGCCCCAGAATGTAGCCTATCTC
>JBBSOM010000261.1:0-5081 GCA_038259715.1 Longimicrobiales bacterium | reverse complement strand
CTGCTGTAGGTGGGACCCGCACTCCAGGAGGCAGCAGCAGCAGACCCCGCGGCAGCAGACCCCGATGAAGGATCAGCCCACGATCTTCCGTCAGGACACGTCGCTCGTGCGAGGACGTGTCGTGCGTGGCGAAGCGGCCCTGTACAACCCTGTGCCCCAGGGGTTGGTATGGGCGGCCCCCTGGGTGGAACGCATCGCTCAGAGCGTCGAGCCGCTGGGCCGTCTCGATGCCTTCGCCGGCGGCGCGTCGATGTCGGAGACCGCACGGACGTACGACAGGCTTCGGGTGAGCTTCACGGGGGCAGTGCCCGCCGTGGGCACCCGGCTCCAGACCTACCGTCGTGAGAAGTCCATCGACAACGTGGGCGAGGTCATGCGCCCGACCGGCACGGTCGACGTGGCGGAAGTCACCGGTGATTCGGCCATCGTCGTCGTGAGTCATGAATACGCCCGGATGACGATGGGGGACTTCCTGCGACCCTTGCCGGAGTATTCCGTCAAGCTGGGTGACTCCGCCGCACCGGTGGAGGGTGGTCCCCGGGCGATGGTCATGGGCTTCGCCGGCCTGAACGTCCTGCAGGACGTCGGGGGCGTGGCGTTCCTCGACCAGGGCGCGGACGACGGCGTGAACATCGGCGACGAGTACGAGTACCTGAATCCCACGGCCGGCGCCGGAGTCGTTGAAGGACGTGTCCAGGTCATCGGCACCACGGCCAGCATGGCGGCCGCGCGCATCCTGTCGATGGACGATGCTGTGTTCCACGAGGGCGTCGTGGTTCGTCTGGCTCGGAAGATGCGGTAACGCAAGAAACATCGACGAGGTGGTGCGTTTCCTTCACCTTGTCTTCAAGTGAAAGACGTATCCCCCGTCGGTCGGAGCACGGCCGACGAGGGATCCGTTTGTCCCGCCTTGACTTCCCCTACTCAAGAAAGCATCGGGTCCATGAGAGAAGCACAGAAAAGGGTTCTGGTGACGGGCGGCGCCGGCTTCATCGCCAGCCACGTCGCCGACGCATATCTGGCCTCGGGCGCCGAGGTATGGATCGTCGACAACCTCGCGACGGGCAAGCGAAAGAACCTTCCGGACGCGGCCCACTTCGTCGAAATGGATGTGGGCGATCCGGAGCTTCGTAACCTCTTCCGGGAAGTCCGCTTCGATCTGGTCAACCACCACGCCGCGCAGATCGACGTGCGCATCTCGGTGACCGATCCGGCGCGCGATGCGAGGACGAATATCCTCGGACTGTTGAACGTGGCCGAGGCAGCGCTCGAAGTCGGTACACAACGGATTGTTTTCGTGAGCAGCGGCGGCGTGGTGTACGGGGAGCCCGACCAGATCCCCACGCCGGAATCCGCGCCCAAGCTCCCCCTGTCGCCGTACGGGGTCACGAAGCTCAGTGGCGAGTTCTACCTGAACTACTACAAGCGTGTGCGCGGACTCGACTACCGGGCTCTCCGCTACTCGAACGTCTACGGTCCGCGCCAGGACCCGCACGGTGAGGCGGGCGTCGTGGCCATCTTCTGCAGCCGGCTCCTCGACGGCGAGGGCCTCACGATCTTCGGCGACGGCGAGCAGACGCGTGACTACGTCTTCGTCCGGGACGTGGTCTCCGCGAACATGAAGGTCTCCGAACTCGAGCTCGCCGAGGGGGAGGGATTGGACGCGTGCGCGTTCAATGTAGGCACGGGCGTGGGCACGAGCGTCGTCGGCTTGGCCGACACGCTGGAACGGGTGGCGGGGCGGCACCCGGGACGCGAGCATCGGCCCGCGCGGCCGGGGGAGGTGCTGGAGAGCACGCTCGAGACGTCGAAGATCCAGTCGTACGGGTGGAGCCCGGCTTTCACGCTGGAAGAAGGGCTCCGGGAGACGTACGAGCACATTGCAGCTCAGAGAGGAGGCCGTCCGGCATGACGTTGGCTTCTTTCGCGCTCCTCCTGCAGGCCCGTTCGCCCAAGACAGCCATGGACATGATCGTGGGCGGAACGCTCTCCACCCAGATCATCCTTGCCGTTCTCGCCGTGTTCTCGCTGGCCTCCTGGTGGCTGATCTTCACCAAGTGGCACCAGTTCCGGAACGTGCGTCGCGAGGGGGACCGCTTTCTCGAGCAGATGGAGCGCGCGCAGCGCCTTGAAGACGCCTACAAGGCCATCCTGGCGTTACCCGAGTCGCCCTACGGTCGGGTCTTCCGTCAGGGCGTGAACTTCTTCAGCGAGATCCGTCCCGGCGCCCTGCGCCAGGGTGCGCCCCCGACCCAGGGGCTGTCGCTGACGCAGTTGGAGGCGCTGCGCATGGTGCTGGAGAAGGAGGAGGCCGAGGAGCGCGACGAGTTGGCGCAGGGGCTGACGTGGCTGGCGGTGTTCGGGTCGGTGTCCCCGCTCATGGGGCTGCTCGGTACCGTCATCGGTATCATGAACACCTTCCTGGGTATCACGGCCGCCGGCTCCACCAACATCAGCGCCGTGGCCCCGGGTGTGGCGGGGGCGCTCGTGACCACCGTCGCCGGCCTCTTCGTGGCCATCCCGGCGGTCATCGCGTACAACCACTTCGTGAGCCAACTCAATCTGGTGAGCGGTGAGTTGGAGGGCTTCAGTGCCGAGTTCATCGGGACCCTGGCCCGTGAGGGCCGCGTATGACGAAGTCATGAGCGGAAGGCATTCCAGAGGGAACGCGCGGGGGGATCTGCCCCTGAACGCGGAAATCAACGTCACCAGTCTGGTGGACGTGGCGTTCACGCTGCTCATCATCTTCATCATCACGGCGCCGATCCTCCAGGGCGGGATCGACGTCGGGGTGCCGGAAGCGGACGTGCAGCCCATCACGGCCAGGGACAAGCCGTTCTACGTGACCGTGGATCGGACGGGCCAGGTGTACATCGAGGAAAAGCCCGTCACGGTCAAGAGCTTCGAGGAGAGCTTCCCGCAGCTCGTCAAGGGTGGCCGGCTCGAACACGTGTACCTACGAGCGGACTCGAGCGCGCGGTACGGGCCTGTCCTCAAGGTCATCGCGACGCTGGCCAACAGCGGCGTGAAGTGGTCGCTGGTCGGCGAGCCGTACGCCAACCGGTGAGCGCCTCGTGAAGCACAGGCGTGGGTTCGACCGGGTGTCACTCGTCGGCTCGATCGTGGTGCACGCGATCGCGCTCGTCCTGATCTTCTGGAGCAACGCGCACGCCCGGCCGCCGCTCGACTTCGTCACCTACCAGATCGAGCTCGTGTCACCGCCTCCCGCCGTGCAGGCGGCGGAGCCACAACAGGCAGAGGACAAGCTGGTCATCGAGCAGCCGGACCCGACGCCGCCCAAGCCGACGCCCGAGAAGCCGAAGCCGGTGGTCGAAGAGAAGCCCAAGCCCAAGCCGCCGCCCAAGCCCGAGCCGAAACAGCCGCCCAAGGAGCAGCCCCGGAAGGAGGCGGAGGACAAGAAGCCTGCCGCCGCCGTCGAGACGCCTCCCAAGGAGAAGGCGAAGGAGAGCGGAGAGGGCCTCAACGTTCGCATGGAGGGGCTCCGCCGCGACTACCCGGCATACTACCAGAACATCATCAGCCAGATCAACCGGTGCTTCCGCTGGACGGGCCAGGGTAGTTGGGCGACGACGGTATACTTCGTGATCAAGCGGGACGGGAGTGTGTCGGGGCTCGACTTCGTCCAGAAGTCGGGGAACGCGGAGTTCGACTTCGAGGCGCTCGGCGCAGTGGATTGCGCGGGCAAGGGACGCTTTGGCGCGCTGCCGAAGGAGCTGCCCTACGACCAGCTTCCAATCCAGTTCAAGTTCCAGCCTCGCGGCGGCGGCGACCGTGACGTGCCCAGGCCGGAGACCCAAACAGGCGAAACGACGGCCAATCGATGAACTCTTTCAGGCAGAAAAGGGGTAGCGTGAGCCGTGAGGTTCGGCTCGGACTGCTCTTGGCGGCGGCCGCGGTTGCCGGTATGGCGCCGCTCGGCGCGCAGCAGCGGGACTCGATCCCCGGGGTGACGCTCGGACTCATGTACGAGAGCGCCTATTCGCCCGCGCTCGCGCTCAAGCCGTTCACGGGCCGCTTCGGGGGCGTGGGTATCGCGCCCCAGGTCGAGGCCATCATCGGTCGCGATCTGCACAATTCCGATCGCTTCGAGGTCATGGACTCGCTGCCCCCCGACCTGATGGGCGAGGGCGTCGACTACAAGCTCTGGGACCGCCTGGGTGCGGTCTGGCTGGTCACAGGGCAGGTGGAAGGCGCGGGGGAGGGATACGTCCTTCTCCTGGAATTGCACGACGTAGTGTACGGCAACGTCAAAGAGCGCGGGCGTTTCCGCATTCCGGACCCCGCGGACGACGACTTCCGCATGGCGGTCCATCGGACCGCGGATCAGGTGGTTCTCTGGGCCACCGGCGAGCCGGGAATGGCGGCGAGTCGCGTTGCGTTCAACATGCAGGGGACCGACGGCAACAAGGAACTCTACCTGATCGACTCCGATGGGGAGAACCTCCACAGGTTGACCAACAACCAGGCCTTGAGTCTGTCGCCGGCGTGGAGCCCGGCCGGCGACAAGATCGCCTATTCGTCGGAGAAGAGCGGGGATTGGCGCATCTACCAGCGCACGTTGGCGACGGGGGAGGAACGGATGCTCCCGGCCGGTCGGGAAGGGATGTACATCACCCCGGCCTATGCGCCCGACGGGCATACGCTGGCGTTCTCGATCAGCGGGGGTTCCGGGTCGGGGCTGTACACCTACGACATGGATCGCGATTGCTGCCTGACCCAGCTCTCCGGTGGCGCAGGTTGGGACGAACTGTCTCCGACGTATTCTCCCGACGGAACACGTATCGCCTTCAACTCCAATCGCTTCGGCACCGCGGTCCCACAGATCATGGTCATGCCCGCGACGGGCGGGGACCCGGAGACCATTTCGCCCTACACGTACGGGAGCGGCGGCTACTACACAGCACCGGAGTGGGCTCCGAATAGCGACTTGATCGCGTTCCATGGGCGGGTCCGCCGCGGCACTTTCCACATCCTCGTCGCGGACCTCAAGGACGGAGGCCGGCGTCTCCGTCAACTCACCTGGGAGGGCAACAACGAAGACCCGAGTTGGGCGCCCGATG
>JBBSOM010000260.1:0-5096 GCA_038259715.1 Longimicrobiales bacterium | reverse complement strand
GTTCCGCGGGCGTCAGGTCGTCGTTGTTGTACCAGGCCGCGTCGTGGCGGGGCAGCCCCGTGCGGTGGGACATCATGTCGATGAGTGTGACTTCCCGGGTGGCCACGGGATCCGCCAGCTCCAGCCCCGGCAGGTATCGGGACACGGGCGTCTCGAAGTCCACCTTGCCGTCGTCCACCAGAAGCCCGACGTCGAAGGCGGTGAACGCCTTGGTGGCGGAGCCGATGGCGAACAGCGTGCCCGGGTCCACGGGCAGATGCTTCTCGATGTCGCGCATGCCGAAGCCCCGCGCGTAGACCACCTTGCCGTTCCGCACGATGCCCACCGCCATGCCGGGCACCACCCACGCTTTCATGTTCTCGACGATCCAGGGCTCGAAGCCACGCATGGCGTCGGTGGTGGCGGCGACAGGATCGGGTCGTTGGGCGTGAGCCGGGGCCGGGGCGAGCGTGACGAACGCGAGGGCGCTCAGCGCGGCGGCGTGGCGGAAGCGGATCCGCATGGCGGGTGGCCTCGGGATAGGGGAGTGGGGGCGCACGTGGGAGGCGCTCGGTCGTTGCCGACCCAGTTGCCGCACGGTAGGTCGCGGCGGGGTTCGCTTGCAAGGTGCGAAGAACGCATCGGGGGGACGGGGTGCGCCACCGTCCGGACTCGCATCCCCAGGCTCACGGCCGCGGCAATTCGCTTGACAGGTCGTCGGCGCGTCCGGACGTTGTCCGATCCGGTTCCATCCACCGGTCGCTCGCGGTCCCCACCACCCCGGTACCCCATGAGAACGCCCACCTACTGCCTGTTGGCAACATTCCTCGCGGTTGCGGGTTGCTCGCGGTCCCGACCGATGGCGTCGCCCACGCCGGCCCCTCGCGCTGGAGCGGCGGCACCCGGTGAAGGCGAGGGTCCCGCCGGTCCAGGGGGCCAGCAGGCCGGCGGGCGCGGTGCAGTGCCCAAGCCGAACCCGAAGCCTTACGGCCAGGTCGTCACGAGCGAGGCCGTGTCACGTCCGGGCATGTTCACCGTCCACCGCATCGGGCCGAAGGTCCTGTTCGAGATTCCACGCAGTCAGCTCGACAAGGATGAGCTGCTCGTCGTCGAGATCGCGAAGACGGTGCTCGGATCCGGGTACGGTGGACAGGCGGTGAGCAACGGCGTCTACCGCTGGCAGCTCCGGGACGACCGGGTCTACCTGCGTGCGGTCTCGTACGAGGCGATGGCCGACGAGGGCACGCCGGAGTACCGCGCGGTCGAGGCCGCGAACACGCCGCCGATCGTGGCCGATTTCAACGTCGAGACGTACGGCGCGGACTCCTCCGTCGTGGTCGACGTGACTAAACTCTTCACGGAGCCGCCGGCCGAGCTGGGTCCGGGACGCCGCAGTCCCGGCAACGTGGATGCCGGCCGCTCGTGGATCGAGCGTGCGACGCCGTTTCCCGACAATGTGAACGTGTACTCGACGCTCACCTTCGCGCAGTCACCCTCGCGCGGAGGAGGCGCGCCGGCCGCGCCGGCCCGCTTCGGCGTGTCGCAGAACGACAACCCGTCGAACACGATCGTCATGAGCTGGAGCTGGCATCGGCTCCCGGACGTGCCGATGCAGGCGCGCCTGTGCGACGACCGCGTCGGATATTTCTCGGTCCGTTTCACGGACTACACCGACGACGATCAGCAGGTGAAGGAGAAGTGCTTCATCAGCCGATATCGCCTGGAAAAGAAGGATCCGAACGCGGCCGTCTCGGATCCGGTCAAGCAGATCGTCTACTATATCGATCCGGCGACACCGAAGAAGTGGGTCCCGTGGATGAAGAAGGCCATCGAGGACTGGCAGCCCGCCTTCGAGGCCGCCGGCTTCAGCAACGCAATCGTCGCCCGGGAGGCGCCCGACGATCCCGACTGGTCCCCGGAGGACGCGCGCTACAGCGTGGTGCGCTGGCTTCCCTCGACGGTCGAGAACGCCTCGGGGCCTCACGTCAGCGATCCACGCTCGGGGGAGATCTTGAGCGCGCATATCCAGTTCTATCAGAACGTGCAGCGCCTGCAGCTCACCTGGTACTTCACGCAGGCGGCGGCGAACGATCCGCGCGCCCGCGTCTTTCCGTTTTCGGACGACCTCATGGGTCGCCTGCTCGAGTACGTGCTCGCGCACGAGGTCGGTCATACGCTGGGCTTCCAGCACAACATGAAGGCCAGCGCGTGGTACCCGGTGGACTCGCTGCGCAACGAGTCGTTCCTGCGCCGCATGGGCCACACGCCCACGCTCATGGATTACTCGCGCTTCAACTACGTCGTGCAGCCGGACGACCACATCCCGGTCGAGCTGCTCACCCCGGGTATCGGGCCGTACGACAAGTGGGCGACGATGTGGGGATACAAGCCGATCCCGCAGGCGAGTTCGGCGGAAGCGGAGCGCCCCGTTCTGGACGAATGGGCGCGCGAGCAGGACACCAAGCCATGGCTGCGCTTCTCCACGTCGGGGAGCGCGGGTAGCGACCCCGGCGAGGAAACGGAGGCCGTCGGCGATCAGGACGCGGTCAAGGCCACCGGCTTCGGCATCGCCAACCTGAAGCGCGAGATGCAGTGGGTGCTGTCCGCGACACAGAAGCCCACCGAGGGGTGGGACGACCTCGACAATCTCTACGGTCGCGTGGTCGGGCAGTGGCGGACCGAGTTGACGCACGTGACGAACGTGGTGGGCGCGGCGGACTCGCAGGAGAAGTACGGGAGCCAGGAAGGCGTGCGCTTCACGCCGGTCACGCGGGCCCGGCAGAAGGCGGCGGTCGCCTTCCTGAAGGAGAACGCGTTCACCACGCCGACGTTCCTGCTCGATGAGGGCATTCTGCGGCGAATCGAGCCGACCGGTTCGGTGCAGCGGATTTCGTCGGCACAGAGCGGCATCCTGTCGTCGCTGCTGCGCGACGATCGCCTCATGCGCATGGGCGAGTATGCGCAGGAGACCGGGTCCGGCAACGGATACACGCCGCTGGAGCTGTTGGCGGACGTGCGCGCCGGACTCTTCAGCGAGTTGGCCGGCGGCCGCCCGATCGATGTGTATCGCCGCGCGCTCCAGCGGGCCTACGTGGACATGCTCGATACGAAGATCAATCCGCCGCCCCCGGACCCGAACGCCGCGGCTCGGCGCGCCTTCGGCCCTCAGCGTCCCGAGCTCGACCCGAAGCTGTCGGACATCCATGCCTCGGTGCGCGCGGACCTGAAGGCGCTCAATGCGCAGATCGGGGCCGCGCTACCCCGCACGTCCGGAATGACCCGGGCGCACCTCGACGACCTGCGTCATCGGATCTCGGAGGCGCTGGAGGGTCACAAGACGAGCCGGTAGCAGCTATGATGGACGGGGTCGCGCGGTCGCACACCCTGAGCGACGATTGCGCCGCGCGGCCCTCGCGCTCCCGCATCCGGCAGGCAACACGCGGTAGGCGCCTCCGAGCGAAGGGTGTGCGACCGCGCGACCCCGCCCTCGCGGGAGGCGCCTCCGAGCGAAGGGTGTGCGACCGCGCCCCCCGTCCTCGCGGTGGCTACTACCCCTTGGTGAGCATCCGTACCACGATGGCCATCCCGAGCAGGTCGGGACCGCGAACCATCTGCCGGATGAGGTCGAAGGGGAGTTGCCCGAAGGGCGTCTCCAGGGCCGCGCTTTCGTAGGACATCGGTGGACGCGTGGCCGAGCGGTAGGCCGCGGCGACCACGCTCGCCATCCAGAGCAGGGCGGACCGCCCGAGCGGGGCCCCGCTGGTGGGCCAGGTGAGCAACCACCAGAGCGCGACGCCAAGGGTGGGCACCACCAGGTGGGCGGCGCGAAGCTCCCACTCGGCCCCACCGATTGCGCGGCGCAGCCCCGGCGAGCCGGCCAGTGCGCGTAGCCCTGAGGAGAGCCGCCCCGCCGCCAGGTAGGCCAGAATGAGCCGGGTCACGGGCGCCGCCGACGGGACCGCCACGGCCACGGCGTACTGCGCGAGTGCGAGCGCGGCGAAGAGTGCGAGAGCGGCGGGGCGGCGCGTCTGGCGGATGAGCTCCGTGCGCAGAAGGACCCAGGTGCGCGAAAGTGTCGGCCCGAAGGGTCCTCCGCCGAGGTGGCGGCTCCGCACCTGACCGACGCGGCGCCATCGGCGCACCTCCAGCACGCCTGAGAGAAGCGATGGGTCGAGCCCGACAGCGGCGGTGACCGTCGCCGAGGCGACCTGCGCGCCGGCGCCGAGCGTAAAGCGGTCGAGCCGGCCGAGTGCGCGCGTCGCTGCGCGCAGGGCAATCGCCGCAAGCGGCACGGCGAGGACCGTCAGGAGCAGCACCCCCGACGACCGCGGTAGCCCGAGCGCCCACCCCGCATAGTGCGCCGCGACCACGGCCCCCGTCGTGAGCATGCCGCCTCCGAGCAGTACCCACGCCGGAGCGCGCGCCCACCAGCGGTGTGTGGCGTCCGGATCCTGAGCCGCGACGCTGGCCGCCGCGAGCGCGGTGCCCACCGCCAGCCCAGCGAGCGCCGCCCACGCGAGAGAGCCGCCGCGGAGTGCCACCGCGGTGGCGAGTGCCACGACCGCCGACCCGAGCCCGAGTGCGGCGACGAGCGCCGCGAAACGGGGCTTCAGCCAGGCGCGACGGTCCACCGGAGCCGAGAGGGCCCACGCCTGCTCCGCCGGAGTGGCCAGCAGGGGGCCGACGGTACGGAGCGCCTGCCAGACGAGTCCGGCTCCCGCGAAGAGCGCCGCGACCATGATCCAGCGCGCTTCCGCGGAGGCCTGCGGCGCGACGGACGTCAGGTGCCGCCTGACGCCGGCCACGAGAACCCCGCCATACACGACGAAGACCCACGCCAGCGTGTACAGGTCGTTGAACGTTTCCCAGAAGGAGCGCTGCCGATGCCCGCGCCGCTTCTGGCGAATGAGTGTCCGCAACGCGCCCGCGGTGGGGACGGCGTGCGCTACGGATGGGCTCACCCGCCCAACTCCACTCGCTGGTCGGCCACGCGCTCGACGAGCTCGGGGTCGTGGGACGCCATCAGCACGGCGGTTCCCGCGGCCTTCTCGCTGAGCAGCCGTTCGGCGAGCCAGTCGCGGCCCCGTACGTCGAGACGCTGCTCCGGCTCGTCCAGG
>JBBSOM010000259.1:0-5096 GCA_038259715.1 Longimicrobiales bacterium | reverse complement strand
CGGTCAGGGTTCACTCTACCCCGCCCTCCAGCGGCTCGAGGAGCGCGGACTGATCGAGGGCGAGTGGAGGGAGCCGGCGAGCGCACGCCGAGCCAGGTTTTACCAACTCACCTCCTCAGGAAAGCGAGCCCTGGGTGAAGAAGCCGAGAGCTGGCGAAACTACGTGCGCGCGGTCGACCTGATCCTCGAGGCCGGACACTAGAAGGACACTAGAAGGGGGCACCATGGGCGGATTGAAGGGAAGGCTCAGGCAGCTCCGCGTCCTCGCGTACAAGCGACGGGTCGAGCAGGAACTCGACGAAGAGCTCGCCATCCATATCGAGATGGAGACTGAGAAGAACATCCGCGGGGGCATGCCGCGGGCGGAAGCGAGGCGCGCCGCCCTCATCGCCTTCGGCGGGGTGGAGCGAACGAAGGAGCGCATACGGGACGCGAGGTGGACGCGGTGGATCGAGGATCTCGTCGCCGACGGTCGTCACGCCGTGCGGCTCCTTGTGCGGACCCCGACGTTCACGGGCGTGGCGGTCCTGACGCTCGCGTTGGGCATTGCGGCGCTCACCACTGTATGGGGGGCGATGGACGTCGTCATCTTCAGACCCTACCCGTACGATCCAGGCGACTCGCTCGTCCTGGTGGGCACGAGCACCCGAGGACGCGGCACCCCAGAAAGTCCTACGTCCATCCCCGACTTCCTGGATCTGCGCGCGCAGCTTCGATCCCTTCGGGTGGCTGCCTACAAGGACGAAGGGGCCAATCTCGGCACGGATCCAGCCGAGTGGGTTTCGGTACGCCGGGCCTCCGTGGAGTTCTTCGACGTCGTGGGCGTAGCTCCCGTCCTCGGGCGGACATTCACCGATTCGGACGAGGCCGCGGGAGCGCCGGACGTCGCGGTTCTCGATCACCGGCTGTGGGAGACGCGCTTCGGGTCCGATCCCGACGTTCTGGGGCGTTCGATCCTGATGGAGGGCACACCGGTCATCGTGGTAGGTGTTCTGCCCCAGGGGTTCCGCTTCAGCCGAGGCGCTCCCGACGTGTGGCTTCCCCTCCACGTCAGGGGCACCGAGGCGCGTGGCGTCCTCTCCGTCTACGTGTTCGGGCGTCTCCATGAAGCAGGGATCCAGTCTGCACGCACGGAGCTCGCCTCCATGTCACGGACGCTCGCGGAGGGCCATCCTGAAAGCTGGAGCGAGCGCACGTTCGTGTCGGGAGGGCTGCGGGAGACGCTGACCGGAGGCTCCACGGCCCACCAGGGAATCTCGGCGGTTCTCCTGGCGTCCCTGGCAGTGCTGCTCATCGCGTGCGCGAATGTGGCGAACCTGCTCCTGGCTCGAGCCCTTGCGCGCGAGGGAGATCTCGCGCTCCGCCGCGCACTGGGTGCGGGCCGGTAGCGGATCGCGAGGCAGGTCATCGCGGAGGCGCTCGTCCTGGCGACGGCCGCCGGCGTTCTGGGGCTCGCCCTATCCGTCCTCGGCATGCGGGGATTCAGGACCCTCCTTCCCCCGGAGTTTCCGAGCGCGGGAGCGATCGCGCTCGATGGCCGCTCAGCGGTGCTGGCCATGCTCGCGGCCTGGGGCTCGGTCCTCGTATTCAGCCTTGCACCCACGCTGCGGTCACTGCGCATCTCCGCACGCATCCCCTCGTCCAGCGGCCGGGGTTCGGCAGGCCGGGGGTCGGATGGTGGAAGGCTTCGGTCCACGTTCGTGGTGGGTGAGGTCGCGCTCGCGGCCACCCTCCTTGCCATCACCATCTTGGTCGCTCGATCGCTCTCGGCCATCCGTGGACTGGATACGGGCTTCACCGTGGAGCAGGTGGTCGCGTTCGACCTCTCGCTACCCGAGAACCGATACCCTGACGACGACGCCCTCGGACAAGCCGCTGCGAGGCTCGCTATCGCGCTGGACGAGACACCCGGTATCGAAGCGGGAGGCGTGGGCGTGGGTCTGCCGGGACGAAACTGGCGTTCCGCCTCCTACCGGCTCCCGGATGAGGCGACCGACGAGGGCGGAGGAGAGTCCCTCAGGGTGGCGATTCGCTATGCGTCCCCCGGCTACCTGCGCACGCTGGGAGTGAAAGCTGCGCGTGGGCGCTCCTTCACCGCTGCGGACGACGACGCCTCGACTCCCGTCGTCCTGGTGAACCGACGCTTCGCGGAGCGCCTGTGGCCGGGCCTGAATCCGCTGGGCCGAACGCTCGTCGTGAGCGGAAGGAGCGTGGAGGTCGTTGGCGTGGTGCCGAACCTGCTCGAGTTCGGTCCGTTCGGTTTGTTCGACATGGCCTACCTCCCGCTTGCTCAATGGCCCTCCCGACAACTCTCCGTGGTGGCGCACGTCCCTGGCGGACCGAACAGCGCACGGACGCTGGCCCAGACCGTCGTGGCCCGGGTGGACCCGACCCTCGCACCCCACAGCGTCGCCAGGATGGAAGACGTCTTGCTTCTCCCGGCCGACAAGACGGTCGCCATGGGAAAGGTGATGAGCGTGCTCTCGGGGGTGGCGCTGATCCTGGCACTCGTGGGCGTGTTTGGATCGATGACCTACTCGGTTTCGCAGCGAGTTCCGGAGATCGGCGTCCGAATGGCGCTGGGGGCGGCCCCGGCCCGCATTCAGGCCATGGTCCTCACCGATGCCGCCAGACTCTTCGGGACTGGCCTTGCGATAGGCACCGTGCTCGCCGTCTTGGCCGCGCGCGGGGTAACGGCCTTCCTGTTCGGGGTCCGAGCCTCGGATCCGTCGACGTTCGTCGGGTCCGGCATTCTCCTCCTGGTGGTCGGGCTTGGTGCAGCGTGGATTCCGGCCAGGAGAGCCAGCACCGTGGACCCCGCCCGCTCGCTGCGGAGTGACGGGTAGGCCGCTTGCATCGCGCCGCGGGCGACGCGGATACCGATTTCGCGCGTGCGCTCCGAGACGGAGAAGGACATCGCACGAGGCCACGGACATCCGAAGTCGTCGTTCCACCGGCGGATCGGGGCGAAGCGTTTCGGACACAGGCAGTTCTCGGAATTGACGTTTTAGTTCATCATGATAAACTAAAATACATGTTTACGAGAGCGCTCACGCTGCCACCGGCCGGAAAGGAGACGTTCTTCCTCTGGGGGGCTCGCCAGACGGGGAAGACTACGCTCCTGCGAGCGACCTATCCCGATGCCCCCTGGATCGACCTTCTGAAGTCCGATGAATTCCGTCGCTATGCGGGCCGGCCCGAAACGCTTCGCGAAGAGCTGGTGGCGACGGGCGACGCCAGCAGGCTCCAGGTGGTGATCGACGAGGTCCAGAAGGTGCCGGCCCTACTGGACGAGGTACACTGGCTGATCGAAAACACCGGCCATCACTTCGCGCTGTGCGGATCGAGCGCGCGCGCCGTGAAGGGAGGCGGTGCGAATCTGCTCGGAGGTCGGGCCTTTCGTTACGAACTGCGGGGGCTGACGGCCCATGAGCTGGGCTCGGCGTGGGGCCTCGACCGGCTCCTCGACCACGGATATCTGCCCCGCGCCTGCGAGTCGGACCAGGCCCATCGGCTCCTGGATTCGTATCTGGGCGACTACCTCAAGGAAGAGATCGCCGCCGAGGGGCTGGTGCGAAACCTGCCGGCGTTCTCCGACTTCCTCGACCTCGCCGCGCTCAGCGACGGAGAACTGGTCACGTTTTCGACCATCGCCCGTGAATGCGGCGTCTCGGCGCCCACCGTCAAGAACCATTTTCAGATCCTGGTCGACACGCTGTTGGGTAATTGGGTGCCGGCGTATCGAAGTCGGCCCAAACGCCGCGTGATCCGCGCACCGAAATTCTACTTTACCGATGCCGGTACCGTGAATCGATTGGCCCGCCGAGGCAGCGGCATCGAAGTGGATTTCATCGTGGGGAGCCTCGGACTGGCGGTGGAGGCCAAGTCGGGGACCCGGGTCACATCCGATCACCTGAAGGGATTGCGCGCGCTCGCAGTGGATCAGCCCGGGTTGGGCCGCCGGATCGTCGTGTGCCGGGAGCCCCGCGCCCGCACGACCGACGACGGGATCGAAATTCTCCCCGCCGCAGAGTTCGTGGAGCGCCTCTGGGCAGGGCACCTGATTCAGTAGACGCCCAACCTGGTCGCGCTCACGATCCGCGCGTCCTCCACGCAGACGCCGCCACCACTCAGGTTGTTGCCGTTGGCGTTGGTGAACCACGTGCCCGTCGAGCCGGCAGAGGGTGGCCATGCGTTGTTCCAGTTGGCCAGTCCATCGAAGTTCGGCATGGTCAGCATCGCCGTCGTGCTGCCGAGGTAGCCGAGCGACGCGGATACGCTGGCGAACTTCAGACCCGTCGATTCCGTGTACGCGAACATCGCGTTGAGCTGGTAATCACCGGGAACCGTGTACACGGCCTGTAACCGCTTGTACGGCCCCGCCAGCGAGGTGAGGGTCGGCGCGGGCATTGACGCCGGCAACGTAATCGTGCGGTCGCCGAGCACCCGGAACCACTCCTCCACGACACGGGTCTCCGTGGGTGGCGAGGTCTGGGAGGCCTGTGTGATACCCGTGACGTAGATCTGATGGAAATCCGAGCTGCGTTGCGTGCCGGCCGGGATCCCGGAAACCGTGAACGTCGACGTAGGTTCGAAGCCCGCGAACGCGTACAACCCGGCATAGGTACAGGCGGCCGTCGTGTAGTAGGCCATCCCCTGCGTGAGCTTCTCGCCGCCCGCCCCGCCATTGACGGTGACGGTGGCAGTCGCGGGTGCGAACGAGTCGCCCGCGTTGAAATCCACGGCACCGACGGATCCGCCGTCCGCGACGTTCTGGTCACGACGGATCACGGCGCGGTCCGGGCTCCCTGTGCCCGTGATGTCACGCAGGTTGTCGTGCCGGTAGGCGACGAAGTCCTGTGTTCCGTGATGGACGCCGGTGATCGAGAAGGCACCGTTCGCACTCGAGAAACCGGAACCCCCGCCCAGCCAGAGCGACGCCGCATCGGTGGTCCCGAGGCCGGTGACGGTACCATTCACCGTCTTGGTCGTACCGGCGGCGGGACAGAGGTTGATCGGTGCGCTCGTCAGTTCGGAGCGCGTCAGGTGCTGAACGACCGTCTGCGTGACGGTCCCCTGGAGGATGACGTACGTAT
>JBBSOM010000258.1:0-5109 GCA_038259715.1 Longimicrobiales bacterium | reverse complement strand
GGTGGAAGCGCGACATGGAACATCATCGAGGTCGTGCCCGGCGTATCGCTGGGCGTCCAGGTCGAGCCTCTCGGGCTGCTGTTCGCGTTGGTGGCGTCGTTCCTCTGGATCATCACGACGCTGTACGCCATCGGCTACATGCGAAGCCACCACGAAGAGAACCAGACCCGGTTCTACTTCTTTTTCGCAGTGTCGATCGCGGCGGTGATGGGTGTGGCCTTTTCAGCCAACCTCTTCACCTTGTTCGCGTTCTACGAGGCGCTGACGCTGTGCACATATCCGCTGGTCACGCACAATCAGACCGAGGCGGCCAGGAAAGCGGGGCGCGTTTATGTGGGCATCCTGCTGACCACCTCGATAGGCTTCCAACTCCTCGCCATCATCTGGACGTGGCAGCTCGCGGGCACCGTCGACTTCCGGCCCGGCGGGATCCTGGCCGGCACGGCGTCGCACGGCGTGCTCGGAGCCATCCTCGTGCTCTTCGTCTTCGGGGTCGGCAAAGCCGCGGTGATGCCGTTCCATCGCTGGCTCCCGGCTGCGATGGTCGCGCCCACGCCCGTATCCGCACTCCTGCACGCGGTGGCGGTCGTAAAGGCAGGCGTCTTCACCATCCTCAAGATCTCCGTCTACGTGTTCGGGCTCGACCTGATGCGCGAATTGCCCACTACGCCGGTTCTGGCGTGGATCGCGGCCGCGACGATCATCCTCGCTTCGCTCGTCGCATTCAAGAAGGACAACCTGAAGGCGCGACTGGCGTATTCCACCATCAGCCAGCTTTCCTACATCGTGCTGGGCGCGCTTCTGGCCAACTCGTACGGGGTCATCGGAGGCGGCATGCACATCGCCATGCACGCGTTCGGGAAGATCACGCTCTTCTTCGCGGCCGGCGCGGTCCTGGTCGCGGCGCACGAATCCGACATCAGCCGGATGAGCGGGATGGGACGCACGATGCCCGTTACCTTTGGCGCCTTCTTCATCGGTGCGCTCAGTATCATCGGCCTACCTCCCGCCGGGGGTGCCTGGAGCAAGTGGTTCCTCGGGCTGGGGACGCTCGAAGCCGGTCAGGTCGGCCTTCTCGCCACGCTGATGGTCAGTTCCCTGCTGAGCCTGGTCTACTTGCTCGAGGTGCCGGTCCGCGCCTTCTTCGGCAAGCCCCCTGAGGACGCGACGCACAAGGATGGCATTCACGAAGCGCCTTGGCCCTCGCTCCTCGCCATGGTCATCACCGCCGCGGGTACGGTGGCGCTCTTCGTCCACCCCGGCCCGGTCTACGACCTCATGAGCATGGTGGTCGCACGATGAGCCACGCCGTCCAGCACCCGCCCCTTCGCGACGGCAGCCAGCCTGAGGCGCCTCCGCTCGGACCACGCGCCCACTGGACGACGGGGGACGAACCCGAGCACGTCTGGGACCGCAAGAAGAACGTCAATCTGCTCTTCCGCGTGCTGTACGCGGTCAGCTTCATCCTGGTCGTGCTCGATCTCTTCGTGCATCGCCACACGGAACATCCGTGGGAGCACGTCATCGCGTTCTATCCCATCTACGGCTTCGTGGGGATCGTGATCCTCGTGCTGGTCGCCAAGGTGCTGCGCAAGATCGTCATGCGGCCGGAGGACTACTACGATGTTCGGTAGTCTGCCTCCGTTCGCCCTCTTCTTCCTGGGCGCGCTTCTCGTGGCGCTTACCAGGGGCGCGCTGCGCAAGGCGATCCTCATCGTCGTTCCGGTGCTGGGCGCGCTGGCGCTCACCCGTCTGCACCCGGGGACCACCATCGAGGTGGACCTGTTCAGCTATACGCTCGTCCCGCTGCGCGTGGACAAGCTGAGTCTTCTGTTCGGGTATTTGTTCACCCTGGCGATGCTGATCGGGAATATCTACGCACTGCACCTGGGTGATAAGGAGCATCCACGCATCCAGCACGCCTCGGCGATGCTCTACGGAGGCAGCGCGCTCGGTGCGGTCTTCGCAGGTGACCTGATCACGCTCTTCGTGTTCTGGGAAGGCCTCGCGCTCACGTCGGTCTTCCTGATCTGGGCGTCGGATTCGGAACGCGCGCTCGCAGCCGGTATGCGCTATCTGGTCATCAACGTGGTGTCCGGTGTGATCTTGCTTTCGGGCGCGATCATGCGGGCGTGGCAGACCGGGTCCATCGCATTCGATCACATTGGCTTGGACGGCTCCCTCTCCGGGTGGCTGATCCTGATCGCGTTCGGAATCAAGGCGGGCTTCCCGCTGATGCACAACTGGCTCGTGGACGCCTACCCGGAGGGTACACCCACCGGGACCGTGTTCCTGAGCGCTTTCACCACGAAGGTGGCGGTCTACGCGCTCGCGCGCGGTTTCGCGGGCACCGAACTGCTGATCTACGTCGGCGTGGTGATGACGTGCTTTCCGATCTTCTACGCCGTCATCGAGAACGATCTACGCCGCGTGCTGAGCTACAGCATGATCAACCAGATCGGTTTCATGGTTACGGGGATCGGGCTCGGCTCGGCGCTGGCACTCAACGGAGCCGTGGCGCACGCGTTCGCGGACGTGATCTTCAAGGGGCTGCTCTTCATGAGCATGGGTGCGGTCCTATACATGACCGGCCGCTCCAAGGGGTCGGACCTGGGCGGCCTGTACAAGTCGATGCCGATCACGGCGACGTTGTGCATCATCGGCGCGGCGTCGATTTCGGCTTTTCCGCTTTTCAGCGCGTTCGTGACCAAGTCGATGATCATGACGGCCGCCTTGGATCAGGGGCATATCTGGATCTGGCTGCCCCTTCTGTTCGCGTCCGCAGGCGTATTGGAGCATGCGGGCATCAAGATTCCGTACTTCGCGTTCTTCGGACACGACTCGGGCATCCGGACGAAGGAGGCCCCGACGAACATGCTGATCGCGATGTCGATATCGGCCTTCCTGTGCATCGGGATCGGAGTCCATCCTCAAACGCTCTACAACCTGCTCCCATTCGATGCGGAGTACTGGCCGTATGACCTCACCCACGTGCTCACGCAGATGCAGTTGCTGGTCTTCGGCATCCTGGCGGTGGTCGTGCTGATCCGGGCCGGGGTCTACCCGCCCGAGCTCCGATCCGTGAACGTGGATTTCGATTGGAGCTATCGTCGACTTGGGCGGGCCGTGGTCCGCGTGGTCGGCGGCACGGTGGGCGCGATGGATCGTGCGGTTCGTGGCGCGATACTTGGAGCGATCCGAGGTGGACTCCGCACTGCGGCACGGGGCCATGGTCCGAAGGGACCCCTGTCTCGCACCTGGCCGACCGGAAGCATGCTTCTCTGGGTGGCGGTCCTCCTCGGCGTTTCGCTTATCCTGTACCTGTGAGGGCCACGGCCCGGGTCGCCCGCGTGAGCATCCACATCAGCGCGACACGTGAGTTCCAACACGAGGCCCGGGACGTCATCGACCACTTTCGGGGGTGTGGCGTCGAGGCTCGCCTCATGCCGACCGGCCGGACAATCGACGAGTCGGTCGAGGCGCTCCGGAGCTGCGAGGTGACGGGCGCGCTCGTCCCGGCGGACGCAGTCCTCGGTCTCCCGGATGACCTGATGGTTGCCGCGACGCTGACGCGAGGGCAACCCTGCGACGTCCTGATCCCGGCTGACGGTGCGGGCTCCACGCTCGGTTCGCTCGCCGCGGGGGCGCGCGTCGGGGTCAGTGGTGCGCGTCGTCGCGGCTTCTTGAGGGCGCATCGGCGCGACGTGGTTGCCGTGCCTCCGGGCAATGGGGGAGGGCCGGCGGAAGCGATCCGGTCCGGGAGCGTGGACGCGGTCGTACTCGGGATCTCCGAAGCGCGACGGTTGCAACTCGGCCCAAGGGTAGGCGAGGCGTTCGATGCCCGGACGTGGGTGCCGGCGCCGGGGCAGGGCACGCTTCTCCTCCTCTGTCGTCGAGGGGACGACGCATCGGTGCGTATCTGCGCGGAAATCGACGATCCACGTGCGAGCGCGGTTTTCCGAGCCGAGTCGACGGTGCGGTCGAGTCATGCATTCAACGGTGATGTGGCCCTGGGCGCTCTGGGTATGCTGCACGGAAGCTGGATCCGCGTGTGGGGTATGGCCGCCTCAGAGGACGGAAGCCAGGTGGTACGTGGCGACGTGACGGGATGCGCCGATGATCCGGAGGGTGCGGGCCGGTCGCTCGCCGAGTTGCTGGCGGCACGAGGCGTGGAGGACGTCCTTCGCGGACCGCGATGAACGCTTCCCCCGAAGACAAGGTCCTGCCGCGCCAGGCCCTTATTGAACGATACGCGCGTCCCCGCGACGTCGATGTGGTCTTCACCAACGGCTGCTTCGATCTTCTGCACCGTGGGCATGTCGCCTACCTGAACGAGGCGCGCCGACTGGGCCACGTTCTGGTGGTCGGCGTGAACACCGACGCCTCCGCGCGCCGGTTGGGAAAAGGTGCGGGCCGCCCCGTGGTCCCCGAGGCGGACCGCGCGTACCTGATTGCCGCGCTGGAGTGTGTCGATGTCGTCACGCTCTTCGACGAAGACACCCCGCGCGAATTGATCGCCGCCCTTCTCCCCGACGTGCTGGTGAAGGGGGGGGACTACACGCCACAGACCGTAGTCGGCCGCGCTGAGGTCGAGGCGTCGGGAGGAAGCGTCGCGTTGATTCCCTTCGTGGAGGGGTATTCGACCACTCGTCTTCTGGAACGCATCCGACAGAGAGAATCATGACGCCACAGCGCACCGGACGAGATCTCGACCAGCTCCGACCCACCACGTTCGAGAGCGGAGCCGCGGGCTACGCGGAAGGCGCGTGCATCATTTCCACGGGGCGGACGCGGGTCCTGTGCGCAGCCTCCGTCGTGGAGGGCGTGCCCGAGTGGAGAAAGGCCAGCGGATCGGGGTGGGTCACCGCCGAGTACGCCATGCTGCCCCGCGCTACGCACACCCGGACACGCAGGGAGCGCACGGGTGCGGGCGGACGAACGCAGGAGATCCAGCGCCTGATTGGCCGCTCGCTCCGCTCGGTCACCGACATGGACGCACTGGGCCCGAACACGATCACGGTCGACTGCGATGTGCTCCAGGCGGACGGGGGAACGCGCACGGCCTCGATCACGGGCGCATGCGTGGCCCTCGCGCTGGCTGGCGAATGG
>JBBSOM010000257.1:0-5113 GCA_038259715.1 Longimicrobiales bacterium | reverse complement strand
CGTGGTCGAGCCGACCAGATGCTGCTGATAGGAGACGCCCAGGTTCCAGTTCAGGTCTTGATCATTGACCGAGCGGATCGGTCCGGCGTCGGACAGCACCGTGGTGTCCGGATTTTCGAGCAGGAGTTCCGGAACCCCGAGGGTGGTCCCCTTCGTCAAACCGACCGACTGGGAGAACGACACGTTCCCGAGGCTCAAGCTCGAGTTCATCTGGGCGGTCTGGTCTTCGGTATCGGCCGTGCCCACGGAGAAGGTATCGGGCTGGAGCCGCGTCAGCGTCTGACGCTGGAAGGACGCTCCGCCCCCCCACGTCATGTTGTTCCAGAAGTGCGCCTGGTTCTCAGGGGCACGGAACAGCGTGATCGTCGACAGGTTGATATTGGCCGCCGGCAGCGTCATCGTCACGCGCTTGTCCGACAGATACTGCTGCCGGTTGGCGGACACGGACATCGTTCCCCAACCGAAACGCCGGTTCAGGCCGCCTTCGGAGTTGATCGACTGCGTGACCTCCGCCGGGTTGAAGGAGTTCTGCTCGACGAATTCGGTGCTCGTGACGTAACGCCCCGACAGCCGCAGCGACGTGCGCTCGTCGACGTCCCACGAGTGCCGTGTGTCGATGGCGAACTCGGTCCGACCGTTCTGCCTCCAATAGCGGCGGACGTTCAGGTCGCCGTTGAGGAACAGGCGGCTGATGCGATACTGGAATTGGCCGGTGAGGGACAGGTAGTTGTCGCTGAACCAGTCGAACGCGACGATGGCGTCCGAATACTGACTCATCGCCCAGTAGAAGCCGAGATTGCTGATGCGGCGCTGGTATCCCGTGGAGTTCCGGACGATGTCGTTGACGCTGAACGTCGGCGTGAGGATCCCGCTCGCGCGCCCCGAGGAAAGGCTCTGCGCGATGAACGGGAGCCACGCCACCGGCACGTCCGCGAAGTAGAGGCGGACGGGCCGCGCGATCAGCACCTTCCCTCCCACGATCTTGATCTGGTCGGTCTCGAAGTGGTAGTGCGGCACGGTCAGGTCGCACGAGGTGAAGCGCGCGTGGGACATGTACATGGAATCCTGCGCCGCGAGCGGCATGTCCCCGGACACGTACCAGGTCGCACCCTGCTGCTGGTAGGCCGTCTTGGCGTCCCGGGACGAGCCGATCCCCTCCTTCATGTCGTAGACCAGCCCCTGCGACTCGACCGCGTCGCCCTGAGGGGGCGTGAAGGTCGAGGCTCCCACCGTCCGGATTCGACCGGACCGTTCACTGTACGTGATGCTCGTGTCCGCCTGGACGTCCATGCCCTCGCGGGTCACGTGCGCGCGTTGCTCTTCGGCGGCGCCGAGGACGAGCACACGGCCCTTCGCGTCGAACTGGGCCTTGGCGGCCTCGTACGTCGTGAGGGAATACCCGGGCATGTCGAACAGCTCCGCCAGAACCGAGTCGGGCGCGGACTGACTACTGCCCGGACGGCTTTCCGCCGCGGCGCGCGCCAGGGAGTCCTGCACGAAGAGGGCGCTGTCCGCGCCGGGCCGGCGCCCGAGCATCTTCAGGCGCTCGAGCGCACGCAGACGAGCCGAATCGACAGGCTGCTCCTGCTGGGTCGGGGGCGCGCCCGGAGGAGGGGTCTGCTGAGCCGCAAGGGACCCCGGAGCACCCAGAGCAGCGGCGCCGGCGACCCACGCCACCGCGCTCCATAGCGCACCCGACCCGAGGCGGCATACGCGGCCCGCCCGGCTCATTGCGCTTCCACCGCGTGTTCCGGGGGAGGCCGGGACGGATCGGGCGGTTCCGTCGGGGGCGTCCGTCCCCCACGCCGGCGCACGATGGCCGCCGAGAGGAAGATCGACAGCTCGTAGAGCAGGATGAGCGGAACCAGCATCAGGATGGTGAGCGTGATCACATCCCCGGGCGTGATGACACTCGCCAACACGGTCATGGCGACCGCGTTGTGGCGTCGTTTCGAGCGGAGGAACTCGGGGGTCACGAGACCCATGGCGGTGAGCACCATGATCACCACGGGCAACTCGAAGATGACGCCGAAGGCCAGCAGCATCTTCGTGACCATCGCCAACGTCGCCCCGATCTCGAGCTGGCTCTCCATGACCTCGCCCTCGAAGCGCGCGAAGAACTCGAGCGTGACCGGGAGCGCTCCGAAGTACCCCATCGCCGCGCCCGCCACAAAGAGAACCAGGCCCAGGTACAGTGCCGGGATCACGGCGCGCTTCTCCTCCTTCTCGAGCGCGGGCGAGAGGAAGGACCAGACATGGTACACCACGACCGGGAACGCCAAAATGATGCCGATGACAGCGGAGAGCTTCAGAGTGATCGTGAACGGGTCCGCCGGTGACAGGTAGATCAGGCGGAAGTTCGGGTCATGGCGCGCGGCCCGTATCGGTCGAAGCAGCAGGTTCAGAACGTCGAAGTGCGTGATGAGGACGAAGCCGATCACCGCACCGACGGCGATTGCGATCAGCGAGTAGAACAAACGCCAGCGCAGTTCCTCGAGGTGGTCGAGGAAGGGCATCTCGCCCCTGGGATTGACGTGGCGGATCAGAAGGGCAACTCCTCCTGGATACGCCGCAGGGCCTCCTGCTCCTGGCGTTGCGTGATCTCATCCACGATTTCCTGGAACTCACCCGCATCCTGGAAGTTCCGATATACGGAGGCGAAGCGTACGAAGGCGACGCGGTCGAGCGCCCGCAGGTGGTCCATGACCATTTCGCCGAGCTTCACACTCGGCACTTCGACGCCGGCATAGCGCGAGAGGGTGTCCTCGATCTTCTCCACCAGATTCTCCATGGCGGACGCGGAGACGGGGCGTTTCGCGCACGCCACACGCACGCTTCCGAGGAGCTTCCCACGGTCGAAGTCCTCGACCGCACCGGAGCGCTTGAGGACCTGGATCGGTCGCTCTTCCACGTACTCATACGTGGTGAAGCGCGCCCCGCACACCGTGCATTCGCGACGCCGGCGTACCGCGCGCCCGCCGCGGCTGGCCCGCGTGTCCACGACGCGGTTTTCAGTGGCGTCGCATTCGGGACAACGCACGAGAGGCGGCTAGCTCCCGAGTTCCTTGAGCTTCTCCGACGCCAGCGTTGCCACGCCCGAGTTCGGGTACGTGTTCACGACACGCGTCAGCGTGGCGCGCGCCTCGGACTTCTGCCCGAGTTCGATCTGAAGCAGACCGATCCGGTACAGCGCGTCCGGGACCTTCGTGGCAGTGGGGAAGAGCTCGGGGATCTTCTTGAAGGCCGCGAGCGCGTCCTCCACGCGGTTGTCCTGGACCAGAATATCCGCCAGGTAGTAGTGCGCGTCGGGCGCCAACGGGTCGTTCGGGTATGCCTGTAGGAAGCTCTCGAAGGCAGCCCTCGCCGCGGTGTTCGATCCACGGTTGAACTGCTGAACTCCGGCGTTGAACATGTCCTCGGCGGCGCCGCCTGCCCCGACGCCCGAAGCGGTACCCTCGCCTCCTCCACCCGCCATCGACGGTTCTCCGACCGCCCCCGACGGACCCGTCGGCAACCGGCGCAGGTTGGCAAGCTGGTCCCGTACGCCGACGATCGCACGCTGGTTCTCCCCGGTCATGGCCTCCAGGCGCGACAGACTCTGGTTCATCTGCTGGAGCTGGCGGGAGATGTCCCCGCGAAAGTCGAACAACTGATCCGACTGCTGACGAACCGTGTCCTGCGTGGAGCGGGCATCCACCCGGACCTGTTGAAGGAGCGAGTCCTGGCGGATCGCCAGGTCACGCAGGTCCTCCCGCAGGCTCCGGATGTCGCCTTTGGTGGCGCACCCCGCCGCCATGACCGCAGCGGCCAGCGTCGCGAGGACGCGGGCCGCCACAAATGCCTTGTTCACTCTCATCGTCTGCTCGGTGCTCCTCCCGCGCCGGCACCCGCCGACGCGGGAGGGGCGCACCCCTCGGTAGGACTACATGGGCGGGCTGATGGCGTTCGCCCCCGCCGTGATCTCGAACTCGGCCCGCCGATTCTGCGCCCACGCGTCCTCGTTCGAAGCATTCACCAGCGGCCGCTCCTCACCGAAGGACCGGACCGAAAAGCGGTCGGCCGCAAGCCCGAAGCCCGTCAGGAACTGCTTGACAGCCTCTGCACGACGCATGCCCAACGCGAGGTTGTACTCCGTCGAACCACGTTCGTCGGCATGCCCGGAGATGAGCAATTGCACCTGAGGGCTGGCGCGGAGGATGTCCCCCTTCCGGCGAAGGATATCGGCCGCGTCGCCGCGGATTTCCGACACGTCATAGTCGAAGTGGACCATCATCGTGAGGGTGTTCCTCGCGTCGGAGATCGCGCGCTCGTGAGCGGCAGCTGCCTCACTCTCGGCCCGGGCACGGGCAGCGGCCTCCTCGGCCGCACGAGCCTTCGCGATCGAGTCGGCACGCGCCGCATCGATCGAGTCCTGATTGACGACTGGCGCCGGGGGCGGAGGCGGCTGCTTCTTGCAAGCGGCCACGACCAGGGTGGCGGCCAGAACGGGGGCGACGAAGCGGCGGAGAATCATTCCGTACTACTCCCAGGTTGAGCATCTCGCGTAGGCGAAGCGGCGTCGGTCGACGCGCCCGTTGCGTGACAAAGAAGGTAACGTTCTTTCGCCTTGGGGAAAGTCCCATTCATATACGTCTAAAATGCTTCTCGCGCAACGGGAGAGAACGCACAACCCCCTCTTCGTCAGAGCCGCCTCACCCTCCTGACGAGAACGCCGGGGACCAGCCCGGTACTCCGACGACACGGCTCCCGAGCAGGGTCCGGAGTTTTCCGGTCACGACATCCACGATCATCAGTCCCCGGCCCCAACTCCGCTCGCCGACGAACACCAGGTGCCGCCCATCGGGCGCCCAACTCGGGTCTTCGTTGTTGCCCTCCCAGGTGAGCTGACGGAGACGCCGGCCTCCGTCCTTGAGGTCCGCGACGAGGATGTGAAAGGTGCCGCGGCGGACCCGCCCATGGAACGCGATCAGGTCGCTGTTCGGAGCCCAATCCGGTGCCGTATAGTACCCGCCGCTCCCGTACGTGTAGGGCGAAATGGTCTCCGGGTCCCCGCCCGTCGCGGCCATGACCATGATCTGTGGGACCGCCGTGCCGAAGCGATTGGAGTTGAAGG
>JBBSOM010000256.1:0-5122 GCA_038259715.1 Longimicrobiales bacterium | reverse complement strand
CGCGCGGGAAGCGACGACGAGGCGCGAGATGCGTACGAGAAGGGCATCGAGGCGGCGCGTCGCCACGGCCATCCCACCATGGCGGGCGAGTTCGAGGAGATCCTCGAGAACTGGGAGTCGTAGGGAGAAGGGCCGGGCCGGCGCTGAGCGAGCTGCCGACCCGGTTGCCATCTGGGGCCACTACCCCTCCGGGTTGAGAATCTCCGTGATGCGGTGGTCGGCCGCCTGCAGGTGCCAGAGTGTCTGCCGGTCCGTTGTCTTTGACACCGCCTCCTGGATGTCCCCCTGCAATGCTTCCAGCTCCCCACGCAACGCCGACTTGGCGTCGTCGGACAGGGGCGCCACCCGACCGCCGAAGGGATTCCCCGCGTTCGCGTTTTCCGGAGGCGGATTCAGCTTCCGATCGATGAGTTTCAGATAGTTGTCCTGCAGGGTGCGGCGGTAGACGTCGACGTCCGGATGCGCCTGACCGAGTTCCGACCAGATGCCGTGGGTCACGTCGTCCAGGAAGGCGGGAAGCGGGTACGCGTCGCCGGCTTGGGAGGCCAAGGCCTCTTCGTCGCGCAGACGGTCGAGCCGTTGGTCGTTGAGCAGGGAGTTGAGCACCCGCGATTGCGCGTTGCCGATGCGCTCGATCATGCCGCTCGCTTCGATGCGCGCGGCGATGTCCGGCCGGATCAGGTACGAAGGCACGACGAACACGCTCTCGTTCAGGAAGCGCACGGCTTCCTGCTCACGAGCGCGCGGGAGCGGCGTGTAGACGCTGCCGGGCTGGCTCCCCGACTTGTACTGCACGGTACCGCCTCCGATGACGTTCGTGACGTGGCCGGCTTCCGTGGTCCATTGCCCCACCGTGCGGTCGTAGAGCGTCTCGAGCAACTCGTTGTCCTCGGCGGGTCGGGTGCCGGCGCCGGCCACGTAGCCCATGACCCGCTCGATGTTCTTGAAGCCCAGACGCGTGGAAGAGACCGGGTCGGCGTCGCCCACGGCTTCGCTCTGTGTGCCGAAGTTGCCGAAGTCGTTCCGCGCCGAGAAGCGGTACCAGGGCACGGTATCCTGAATCTCCGCCCACTTCTCGAGCGTGGGCCGCTCCGCGTCCGGCGACGCGGCGCCGGGGATCTCCTTGTAGCCCCACATGATGCTGTACTTGTCCCAGGGGCCCACCCGGGGAAGGATGTCTTCCAGCGGGATGTGGTCCTCGGGCTGGGCCACGTAGTTCATGCGGGAGTAGTCCATGATGCTCGGGCTGTGTCCCATGCGGTGCACCCAGGTCGCGCTGCGCACGCTGTCGGCCGGGTACGTGGACGACCCGATCTGGTCATGCTGGAGGCCGATCGTGTGTCCGACCTCGTGCGCGACCAGGAACTCGAGCAGCCGGCCCATGAGCGAGTCCGGCATCGGGATCATGCGGGCGCGCGCGTCCACCTGCGCGGCCTGCGTGAAGTACCAGTTCTGACCGAGCAGGATCAGGTTGTGGAAGATGCGCGGCGAGCCGTTGAGGATCTCGCCGGTCCGTGGGTCGCTCACGTGGGGCCCGACGGAGTTCTCGATGGTGGAGGGCAGCCAACGCACGACCGTGTGCCGCACGTCCTCCATCGACCAGTTCGGATCGTCCGCGGGCGGGTCCTTGGCGAGGATCGCGTCTTTGAAGCCGGCCGCTTCGAACGCCGGCTGCCAGTCGGTGATGGCCTTCCGGATCCACGGCTTCCACTGCTCCGGTGTACCCGGATCGACATAGTAGACGATGGGCTGCTTCGGCACGCACAGGTTACCCACCTTCTGGTCGGAGCACTCGAGCCGCCACCGGGTGATGTAGCGCCGCGGAACCGCGACCTGCTGGTCGCTCCCGAAGTCCACCGTACGCACGTCGAAGAAGCCGATGCGCTGGTCCGCGTAGCGGATGGGCATCGGGTCCTCGGGAAGCTTGATCATGCTCCAGTGCGCGAGAACGCTCTCCGCCTCGGCGGGGGTACGTGAGCCGGCTGGCGGCGCTCCGCCGCGTCCTCCCGTCGGTGTCGGGGTGCCGGTCTGAGTAGCCTCGATTTCGACGTTCTCCGGGAACGCGACGACACGCTCCACAAACGAACGGCGGTCGTCGATCTTGCCGTGGATCGCGGCGATCTCGGGCACATCCGTCGTGAAGAGACGCGTGACGTCGACCACCGCGGCGCTGTCGGGACCCCAGGCCGCGATGTCGAGATTTGCCACGACGGGCGGAAAATTGGACGCTTCCACCGAACGGTAGACGGAGAGGGAGGTGTCGGCCGTGATGTCGAACGACGGCGAGCGCAGGATGATGTGGTCTCCCTTCCGGTCCCAACGGAGCGTGCGTTCCATGAACTGGTCGCCGCCGTATTCTCCGAATCCTCCCCCGGGGCGGTTCGGGTCGGACTGCGCGGTCGAGGCGCGCTCATATCGGCCGACCATGAGCATGTCGATGCCCAGCGCCGAGCGCGGGATCTCGAAGTAGAGCTTGTCCCCGACCTCGTGCGTGATGAAGAGCCCTCGGCTCGTGGTGGCCTCCGGCGTGATCACGCGACCGTAGGGTCGGACCGTGGTGCGCGCCGAGGCGGTGTCTCCACGTCCTGACGCGCGATCTGGGGCTTGGGAGGAAGCTCCCGACCGGGGCGGGGCGACCGGGCCGGCAGGAGGTGGGGCAGAGCGGCCGCAGCCGACGAGCAGCGCGGCGGCGAGCGTGGTAAGGATGCGATGCGACATGAACGACACCTTCGGCTTCGATGGAGGACGGCCCGGCCCGGCACGGTCGTGCGCGGTTTGGCGGACCAACGGAACGTCACCGCTTCGTAGACAGTCTGCGCTGCCCGCGTGTTGGAAAGCCAGTCCCCCGAGAGCCCTGGTGAGCCATCCGTCGAGCGCGGCTTGCTCTCCTTCGCATGTTTCGAGAAGCTTGGGGCCGTCGGACCCCGACACCCCCTGACAGCCTGCCTGGAGAAGGAATGGCCACGGCCAGCAAGCGGGAACGGATCCTGCCTCGTCTCATCGAAGAGGAGATGCGGGAGTCGTTCCTCGATTACTCGATGTCCGTCATCGTCCAGCGCGCGTTGCCTGACGTACGCGACGGGCTCAAGCCCGTTCACCGGCGAATCCTGTTCGCGATGTACGAGCTCGGTCTGCTTCCGGAGCGGGCGTACAAGAAGAGCGCGACGGTGGTCGGAGACGTTCTGGGCAAGTACCATCCGCACGGCGATTCCGCGGTCTACGACGCACTCGTCCGGATGGTCCAGACCTTCTCGTTGCGTTATCCGCTCGTGGATGGGCAGGGCAACTTCGGTTCGATCGACGGAGACAACGCCGCGGCCTACCGCTACACGGAGGCGAAGCTCCAGGCGCTGGCCGTCGAACTCATCGACGACATCCGTTTGGAGACCGTCGACTGGCAGCCGAACTTCGACAACCGGTTGGCCGAGCCCACCGTCATGCCGGCGCGCTTCCCGAACCTGCTCATCAACGGGTCGTCGGGCATCGCGGTGGGGATGAGCACCAACGTGCCGCCGCACAGCCTGCGGGAGGTCGCCGCCGGCGTGAAGCAGTTGGTGATCGACCCCGACTGCTCGGTCGACGATCTCATGCGCCACATCCAGGGGCCGGACTTCCCGACGGCGGGCTTCATCGTGGGGCGTGAGGGCATCGAGGACATGTACCGGACCGGGCGCGGCAAGATGATCATGCGGGCCCGGGTGGTGAAGGAAGCGCTCCGCGGCGGCAAGGAGCAGCTCGTGGTGACGGAGCTGCCCTACACGGTGTCGAAGTCGAAGATCATCAGCCAGATCGCCGACCTGGCCAGGAAGGGGAAGGCCGACGACATCTCCGACATTCGTGACGAGACGGACCGGGACGGCATCCGGCTCGTGATCGAGTTGAAGCGCTCCGCGAGTGCGGGTAAGGTGCTGCAAATGCTTTTTCGGCGCACGAACCTGCAGTACACGTTCGGCGCGATCATGCTCGCGCTGGACAAGGGGCAGCCGAAGGAATTCAACCTCAAGGAGCTGCTCGAGCGTTTCCGGGACCATCGGCTCGAGGTCATCCAGCGGCGCAGTCGCTTCGAGCTGGAGAACGCGGAGGCCGAGCGCCACGTCGTCCAGGGGCTCCTGGTCGCGCTCGACCACATCGACGAAGTCATCCGCATCATCCGGGGCTCCCAGCACCGGACGCAGGCGTCGGAGCGGCTCCAGGATCGCTTCGGACTGAGCGAGGTCCAGGCCGACTCGATCCTCAACATGCGGTTGGCCCGGCTCACGGCGTTGGAGCGGACCCAACTGGAGGCGCGCCTCGCCGAACTGGAGGCGCGCATCGGCGAGCTGCGCGGCATCCTGGACTCCGAGGAGCGCCAACTCTCGGTCATGCTCGAGGAGTTGAGTGAGGTCGTGAAGGAGCACGGCGATGCGCGCCGCACGGTCATTCTCGACGACGATGGCGAGGAGCAGCAGACGGAATCCGTCGTGGTGGCGGAGGAGATCGCCGACGAAGACGTCGTCGTGACGCTCAGTCACGAGGGCTTCGTCAAGCGCATTCCCATGCATCTCTACCGGCGTCGCCTTTCGTCCGGGAAAGCGCTCGCGGGCATGGAGAACTACGAGGACGACTTCCTGGAGCACCTCTTCGTGGCGCGCACGCAGGGGTGGATCCTCGCCTTGACCGAAGGCGGCCACTGCCACTTCCTGCCGGTGCTCGATGTGCCGGAAAGCGCGCGCTCGTCGCGTGGGCAGTCGGTCTACGCGTTGCTGGGGGGTGCGGACCGGGCGGATCGCATCGTTTCCATGATCCCCGTCGACGACCTCCAGACGGAGGACCGCTACCTCGTCTTCCTGTCACGCAAAGGCGTGCTCAAGCGCACCGCGCTCACCGAGTTCGGGAACCCGAGGGCAGGTGGGATCATCGCGGCGGGCACGAAGGACGGCGACCGGATCAGCGACGTGGTGCTTTCGGACGGCTTGGCCGAGATCATGCTGCTGTCGGACTCCGGACGGGGGATTCGCTTCCCGGAGGCCGACGTGCCCGTGGTCGGGCGGACCGCGCAGGGCGTGAAGGGCATGAGCATCGAGGGCGACGACCGCGTGGTCGGCATGATCCTGATCCGGCGGGACGCGAACATCCTCACGGT
>JBBSOM010000255.1:0-5124 GCA_038259715.1 Longimicrobiales bacterium | reverse complement strand
GCGAAGCACCCCATGATCGTGATGATCCACGGCGGTCCCCACGGCCAACAGGGGCCGGACTTCGACCACAAGGCCCAGGTCTACGCTGCCCAAGGGTGGGCCAGCCTCGAGGTGAACTACCGCGGCTCCACCGGATACGGGCAGCGCTTCGTGGACCTGATCTTCGCGGACCAGAACGGCGCCGAGGCCGCCGACGTCCTGCAGGCGGTGGAGGCCGCGGTCCGTCGCTTTGAATGGATCGACCGGGAGCGCGTGGGGGTGGAGGGCGGAAGCTACGGCGGCCAACTGACCAACTGGCTCATCACGCAGACCCGCCGCTTCGCGGCCGCGATTCCGCGCGCCGGCATCTCCAATCTCGTCAGCTTCAACTACCTGTCCTATTACCACGACTACCTGGCGGTGGAGTACGGCGGGTTCCCGCACCAGTCGGACATCATGGACCGGCTGTGGGAGCGCTCCCCCATCCGGCACGTCGCCAACGTGTCGACCCCCACGCTCCTGGTCCATGGTCTGAACGACAACGACGTCCCGACCTCGGAAGCCGAGCAGTTCTACATCGCTCTGAAGGACGTGGGCGTCGAGACTGAGCTGGTCCTCTATCCCGGCTCGGGTCATGGGATGCGCAACACCGATCAGTTGGTCGACTTCGCGCGGCGCAGCGTCGACTGGTACGCGCGCCACTTCCGGGAGGCGCGGGAGTCGAGCGCAGGAGGAGTGTCATGAGCTGTTGATCGTCCTGAGTCACGATCCCAGAGTTGGGGTCGATGTCTGTGTTTCCGGGAATCTCCGCAAGACCTCGTCAAGAGAAGAGGATACAACCATGAGAAGGGTTTTGATGATGGCTCTCGCGGCGGCCGTGCTCTGGCTGCTGCCTCACGAGCCACTCTCCGCCCAAACGGGCGTAGGCACCGTCGTCGGACGTGTCACCAACGCGAGGAGCGGCGCCCCACTCTCCGGCGCGCAGATCAGCGTTGGCGAGCAGGGGTCGGGCGGCCTCAGCGACGCGGAAGGCCGTTTCGTCTTCCCCAACGTGCCCGCGGGACAGGTGACCATCCGCATCCAGTTGATCGGCTTCGCCGCCCAGCAGGCCGTAACGGACGTGACGGCGGGCCAAACCACCGTGCTCAACTTCCGTATGGAGGAAAGCGCGCTCGACCTCGACGGCATCGTCGTGACCGGGACCGCGGGCGGCACACAGCGCCGGGCCATCGGAAACGTCGTGAGCACACTGGACGCGGAAAAGGTCGTGAGCGAAGCGCCGGTCGCCAACGTCGATCAGTTGCTCTCCCAGCGCAGTCCCGGCCTGATGATGCTGCCGGGAGGCGGCAACGTCGGCACGGGGGCGCAGGTACGGATTCGCGGCGCGTCGAGCCTTTCGCTCACCAACGAGCCCATCGTCTACATCGACGGGATCCGCGTGGACAGTGACGCCAACCGCGGCCCGAGCCAGCGTGGAGGCTCGAACGTGAGCAGGCTCAACGACCTCAATCCCAACGATATCGCCAGCATCGAGGTGATCAAGGGGCCCGCGGCGGCCACGCTGTATGGCACGGAGGCGTCGAACGGTGTGATCCAGATCATCACCAAGCGGGGTGCCGCCGGTGCGCCGCAGTTCGACGCGACCGTGCGCATGGGCACGAATTGGCTGTGGGACCCTGCGGGCCGGGCTGGGCTGCGCTGGGCGCGGGACAGCGCGACGGGGCAACTCTACAGCTTCAATCCCTACGTGAACGAGGTGCAAAACGGGTTGGGTCCGATCTGGACGAACGGCCCGCTGCGCGGCTACGCGGGCAGCGTACGGGGCGGCACCGACGCGGTGCGCTACTTCGCGTCCACGTCCTACGACGACGACACCGGCGTCTCCTCCTGGAACACCAGCAAGCGCCTCGGTCTGCGCGCCAACCTCGAGATGTTGCTGAGCCCGACGTTCACGCTACGGACCAGCACGGCCTACGTGCGTTCCCGGATCCAGCTTCCGGCGACCGCGATCTCCGTGGATCCGTTCAGTCAGATGATCTGGGCCTCGCCGGCCAAGGCCAGCTCGGGCACCCGTGGCTTCTACTCGTCCCCACCCGAGGAATGGCGCAAGGTGGAGAGCCGTGCCGACAACGACCGGACCACGCTGAGCACCGAGTTGCGCTTCACGCCGTTCGCGTGGATGACCCACAAGGTCGTGACGGGCATCGACCTCAACAGCGAAACCGAGTCGGTGCTCTGGCCCCGGCAGCCCGAGGGTCGGAACCACTTCTTCGGCAATCAGGGCCTCGGCGACAAAGACGTAACGCGTGGCTCCACGCAGGTCGTGACCGTGGACTACTCGGGCTCCGCCAAGTGGAATCTGAGCGACTTCGCCATGACGTCCTCGGTCGGTTTCCAGTACTTCCGCCGCAGCTCGAGCTACATCGAGGCGACCGGCCAGGACTTCCCGGCCGTCCCGATCACGACGGTGAGCGGTGGGGCGGTGCGCACCGGAGGTGAGACGTTCGTCGAGAACGCCACCGTAGGCGTATACGGGCAGCAGGAGTTCGGATGGAAGAACCGCCTCTTCCTCACGGCGGCCGTGCGCGGTGACGACAACAGTGCGTTCGGAACGAACTTCGACGCCGCGATCTACCCCAAGCTGAGCGGAGCCTGGGTAGTGCACGAGGAGCCGTGGTGGAACGTCGACTTCGTGGATCAGTTCCGCATTCGTGGCGCGTGGGGCGCAGCGGGCCAGCAGCCCGGCACCTTCGACGCCGCGCGCCTGTATGGACCCACGGTTGGCTACCAGGACAACCCGGCCCTCCTGCCCACCGCGTTCGGCAATCCGCAGCTCAAGCCGGAACGGGGTGAGGAGCTCGAACTCGGCTTCGACGCCTCTTTCTTCACCGGCCGCATCAGCCTCGAGTACACGCACTACAACCGGAAGGTGAAGGACGCCATCGTCAATCGCCCGCTGCCGCCGTCCTCGGGCTTCGATGGCTCCCAGATCGTCAACATCGGACGCATCAGCGCGTGGGGGGACGAAGTCGGCCTCACCGCCCGCGTCCTCGAGCGTGAGAAGTTCGCCTGGGACTTCGACGCGCAGGTCGCGACGATGCACAACCGGATCGACGACCTCGGTGGGCTGGAGTTCATCGGCTCGGGGGGCCAGGGGCAGCACCGCGAGGGCTATAGCATCGGCGACCTCTTCATGTACAAGATCGTCTCCGCCACGATCGATAGCGGCGGCTTCGTGACCGAGGCGCTGTGCGACGGGGGTACCGGGCCCCAGAAGCTGGACCAGGGCGGTCCGGCTATTCCCTGCGCCCAGGCGGGCAAGGTGTGGTGGGGGCACTCGCAGCCCACGTGGCAAATCGGCTTCGGGACGTCCGTCACCTTCTGGGACCGCCTCCGGCTCGGCGCGCGTGTCGAAGGCAACGGGGGTCAGTGGCAGTCCAACACGGAGATCCGGGCGCAGCACAACCTCGGCATCACGAAGCCGGTGCTCGAGCGCACGGACCCGTTCCTCATGGCCTACCGCGGCATCGAGAACGACGCCACCGGAATGTACCAGGCGGGCTTCCTGCGCCTGCGGGAGCTTTCGGCGAGCTACCAACTGCCGCCTTCGATCGCGAAGTACGCCGGCGCCTCCGGAGGCTCCCTCGGTGTGGGCATGCGCAACGTGATGATGCTGTGGACCAAGGAGGAGGGGTGGGGCACGCCCCGGAACGGCTCCATCACCGTGCCGCTGGCCGACATGATCGCCTGGGACCCCGAGGTCCGGGCCACGGGCCAGCTCTCGAACAACTACCAGACCGTCATGCCGCCCACGGCGTCGCTGACGTTCACCCTCCACCTCACCTACTGAAGGAGGGTGCCGACATGACGAACCACGACGAAGTCCGCATCGACGGATACGAGAGGAGTGAGACAGGCATGTTCGACCCGACCAGGCTCAAAGGAAGGTGCGCCGGCTGGCGCAGGACCACCGCGGCGTTCGCATTGGGCGCCGTGCTGCTGTCGGGCGCCGCGTGCGGGCGTCTGCTCGATGTGGAGATCCCCGGCTCCGTGCAGGATTCGGATCTCGCGGACCCGGCGCTGGCGCCGACGCTGTACTTCAGCGCGCTGGGCTCGTTCGAGTGCGCGTACACGAACTACGTCGCCACGGTGGGCGTGCTGACCGAGGAGTACATCGTGTCCTCGGCCTGGCTCAACGACAACATCTGGGGCTGGCGCGGCGTCGAGATCAGGCAGGCGGACGGGAGCTGCTCGAACAACCGTGACGCCTCCGGCTTCGGCGCCTACACGCCGCTCCAGCAGGCGCGCTTTCTCGCGGAGGACGTGAGCCGGCGCCTGGAGGCGTTCACCGACGCGGAGGTTCCGAACCGCGCACACATGCTCGCGGGGCTGAAGGCGTACGCGGGGTACATCTATACGCTGCTCGGCGAGGGATTCTGCGAGATGGCCATCGATGAGGGCCCGATCATGCAGCCCGCCGAGGTGCTCGCCCTTGCCGAGGAGCGCTTCACGGACGGCATCACGCGAGCCCAGGCGGTGGGGGACGATGACCTGCGGCTGCTGTCGCTCCTCGGGCGCGCCCGGGTCCGCCTCGACCTGGGGCGCAAGGACGAGGCCGCCGCCGACGCGGCGCAGATTCCGGAGGGATGGTCGTTCGACGCCACCTACTCGACGATCCAGGGAAGTCGGGAGAACCGGCTCTACAACGTGACCATCCGCAACAGCTACCTCTCGGTCGGGCCCACCTACCGGAATCTGGAGGTCGGGGGCGAGCCGGACCCGCGTGTTCACGCGGAGGACACCGGCGCGTTCGGCCATGACGGCACGACGCCGCAGTGGATCCAACTCAAGTACGAGTCCGCGGATGCACCGATCCACATGGCGTCCTGGGAGGAGGCTCAGCTCATCCTCGCGGAGGCCAAGGGTGGAGCGGACGCGGTGGACGCGATCAACCGCCTCCGGGCGGCGCAGGGCATCGCACCGCTCGACAACCCGAACGTCTCGGACATGCTGCCCACGGTCCAGGAGGAGCGGCGGCGCCAACTCTTCAGCGAAGGGCATCGGCTGGGCGACATGCTGCGCTACGGCACCCCCTTCCCGGCGGGGACGAACCACAAGGGGCAGACGTACGGTCCGACAACCTGC
>JBBSOM010000254.1:0-5128 GCA_038259715.1 Longimicrobiales bacterium | reverse complement strand
CGGCGTGCGCCTGGTGGGCGTCCGCGCGTTGGGCCGCCTCGAACGGCCCGCGCTGGCGGAAGAGATCGAACCGCTGCTCGCGGACCCCGCTCCGTCCGTTCGGGCGGAGGCGGCCAACGCCTTCGCACAGAGCGTACAGCTCGGAGACGGCGCGCGCGTCCTCTCCCCTCTGCTCGGCCGGGCCTCGAAAGAGGAGAACCCCTGGGTACGAGGAATCCTTGCGCGTTCGCTCGGCCGGTTGCGGCTCAGCGTCGAGGATCGGAGGCGGGTGAGCCGTGCATTGCTTGCGCTGTCTCGCGGCGATCACAACGTCGACCCGCCGCCGGAACAGCTCGTCGGGTCCGTGCTCGGACTCGAGGCCTTTGGCCGCATCGGTCGCGACATGCCGTTGGGGTCCGCCGTCGAGGCACGGTTGCACGAACTGGCGCGCTATCGGTCGGGTGATTCCGAGACCGACGATCCGCGCCCCGCCCGCGTGCGCGAGGTCGCCCTCGCGGCGCTCGGGGCCCGGGGCCTCCTGGGGGGGAAAGAGGTCCGCGATGCGCTCGCCGACGCGGACGCGCGCGTGCGCTGGGCCGCCGCCTCAGCGCTTGCCAGGTGGCCGGAGCCGGCCCCCCTCGACCTCGTCGACATCACGTTGGGCGACTCCCTCGCCCGGGTTCGGACGGAGGGCGTGAGAGCCCTTTCGGTCGGCCTCCGGGACGCCGCGCACTGCTCCCGTCTCACCTGGGCGGCGGGCGGGGACGTGGATGCCGGCGTCCGTTCGATGGCGCTCGACGCGCTGGGCATGCCCTGTCCCGCAGCGGCGGCAGCCATGGCCGTGCTGGAACGTGTGGCCGGCTCGCTGCCGGCCGATCCCTCGGGGCTGTGGCAGCCTGCAGCGCATGCATTCCTCTCGCTCAGCCGGGTGGACACCGGCCGTGCACGGACCCTCCTGCCGCGTTTCGTCGTGCACGCGAACCCCTTCGTGCGGAGCTATGCGGCAAGGGCCGCGACGCTTCTCTCGGACCCGCAGGCACTCCTCACCCTGGCCTCCGACACAGACGCCAACACCCGCGCCGAAGCCCTCGACGGCCTGGCGCGCGTCCGCGGCCACTCCGTCGATAGCCTCCTCGTCGTGGCCCTTGCGAACGACGACGCCCCGCAGGTCCTGATGGCCATCGCGCCCGACCTGGCCGACACGGAACGTCGAGCCGACGCCCGCGATGCGGCGTTGGCGACCCTCCAGCGACTCGGTAGGACCGGCCAGGAAACGCTGCGCGATGCGCGCCTCGCCCTCATGGACCTCGTCGGCGCGATGGGCGGACCGGATGACGCACACCAGGTGGAGCCCTTCCTACGGGACCGGGACCCCGCCGTGGCCGAGCGTGCCGCCCACGTGCTCGCCCGTTGGACGGGCGAACCCTACCTGGCAGCCCCGCGCCCGCCGGCCCGGCTCCCCCTCCCGACCCCGACGGAGCTTCGCGACATGGAACACGGCGAAGTGGTCCTGACCCTGCAACGCGGCGGGAGCATCCGCCTCCGGCTACTGCCGTTCCAGGCGCCGACGACCTCGCATCGCCTCTACTCCATGGTGCGCGCCGGCACGCTGGACGGCCTGACCTTCCATCGCGTGGTGCCCGACTTCGTCATCCAGGGCGGGAGCCCGCTGGCGAACGAGTACGCCGGAAACGGCGCTTTCACCCGCGACGAAGTGGGCCTCACGGTCCAGTGGCGCGGGACGGTCGGCGTATCGACGCGGGGGCGCGACACCGGGGACGGACAGATCTACATCAACCTGGTGGACAACATCCGCCTCGACCACGACTACACGATCCTGGGTGTCGTCATCTCCGGGATGGACGCGGTCGACGCGGTGCTCGAGGGCGACGGAATCGCGCGGGCGACGTTCGACCCGGGCGGCTGACAGCCTACCGTCTTGCCATCGACCGCGACCGTACCTACCGTGCTCCCGCCACGCGGGGTCGCGATCGGAGATTCTGACCCGGCAACCGGGTGCTCGGACGTCACGTCCGGCGCATCAATGAGGAGCAATCCGTGAAGCTACATACCAAGATCGCGCTGGGACTCGTGCTCGGAGCCCTCGTGGGCAGTCTCACCAACGCCTTCTTCGGTGACGCCGCCTGGGTCCGATGGATAGCCGACAACGTCGCCTACCCCGTCGGCCAGGTCTTCCTGCGCATGCTGTTCATGACGGTCGTGCCCATCGTGTTCACGTCGATCGCGATGGGCGTCGCAGGCATCGGCGATATGAAAACCCTGGGGCGTCTGGGCGGACGTACCATAGGTTATTTTGCGGCCTCCACCTTGATCGCGGCGGTCATCGGTCTGACGCTGGTCAACACGATCAAGCCGGGCGGCGGCATCTCCCCGACGATCCGGGACGAACTCATGGCCCGCTTCAGCGGCGAGAGCCTGATATCGAGCGGGCCGACGACGTTCGGCATCTCGACGTTCGTGAACATCGTGCCGCGCAATCCCATCGAGGCCGCGGCCAGCATGGACATGCTGGCCCTGATCTTCTCGGCGCTGATCTTCGGTGCGGCCCTCACCCTGATCCCGAAGGCCAAGGCGGACCCGGTGATCGCGGTGCTCGACGGCATCGGCGACGCGGTGATCAAGATCATCGACATGGCCATGAACCTCGCGCCCTACGGCGTTTTCGCCCTGATTTTCGGAATCACGTCTCAGTTCGGGTGGAGCATCCTCGAGCAACTCAGCATGTATGTGCTGGTCGTGGTTCTCGGCCTCACCCTGCACGGCGTGTTCGGCATCTCGGCGCTGGTGCGGATCTTCGGAAAGATGAGTCCGGTGAAGTTCTGGAAGTCGATGACCGACCCCATGATCACCGCGTTCTCGACATCGTCCAGCATGGCTACGCTGCCGACGTCGATCTCCACGGCGGAAAAGGAGTTGGACGTCCAGCCCAAGATCGCGGGCTTCGTGCTCCCATTGGGCGCGACCATGAACATGAACGGGACGGCACTCTATGAGGGCGTCACTGTGCTGTTCGTCGCGCAGGTCTTCGGCCTCGGCCTCAGCCTACCGCAGCAGATCGTCGTCGTGGCGCTCTCCGTCCTCACCGCAATCGGGGCGGCGGGTGTGCCCGGCGGCTCCCTGCCCCTCATGATGCTGGTGATGGCCACCGTGGGCGTGCCGCCCGAGGGCATCGCGATCATCCTGGGCGCCGACCGGATCCTCGACATGTGCCGCACGACGCTCAACGTGTGCGGGGACGTCTCCGCATCGGTGTACATCGATCGGATCGACCGCGAGTGGGCGGGACTGCCCCCCGCCCAACCCGGTAGATTGGCCACCGGAGACTAGGGGCGAGTGCCTCGCTCACTACGTAGCCCTTTCGGTCCGCACCCCGCATAGCGCACATTGGCTGCGGAGGAGCGCGGCGCCCGTCGGGGGCCGTCATCGCGTCGAAAGGGCGCGCACTCCGTCGGCACTCTGGCAAGCATGGGAGGTGCGTATGGATCGCCGAGGCTTCGTCACCACGGGTATGGCCGCCGGCCTGGCCGGACTCACGGGCACGGGAGGCGGTGTGGCCACCGCGCTCGATCGATCCGGACTCTTCGCGGTGGGGAGGACACTGCCGGACGGAACGGTCCGCCTGAGCAGCAACGAGAACCCGCTCGGCCTGTCACCGGCCGCACGCCAGGGTGTGATCGACGCGATCGTCTTCGCGAACCGCTATCCGGGAGAGTGGAAGGGGCCGGTCGTTGAAACGCTCGCGCGTCGGCTCGGCGTCGGTCCGGAGAATCTGGTGCTCGGGGCGGGCTCCACCGAAGTGCTGCAGGCCGCCGTGCAGGCGTTCGAAGTGCACCGGGCGCCGATGGTCATCGCAGAGCCCACCTTCGAAGATGTACCCCGCTACCAGAAGCCGTATTCGTACGAGCTGACGGCGGTGCCGCTTGCCCCCGACCTGTCCCACGACCTGGACCGTATGCGCGACGTGGCCGAGAAGGGCGGCCGCCCCGCGATGGTCTATATCTGCAACCCCAACAATCCCACCGGCACGATCACGCCGTCGCGGGACGTGGACGCGTGGATCGCGGACGCTCCGGCGACCACGACGTTCCTGGTGGACGAGGCCTACTTCGAATACGCCGACGACCCCGCGTATTGGACGGGCATGAAGTGGATCGACTCGAAGCCGAACGTGGTCGTGGTCAGAACCTTCTCCAAGATCTTTGGCATGGCCGGACTGCGGCTCGGCTACGGGGTGGCGCACCCCGACACCGCCGCCCGGCTCCAGGAGTTCATGGCCAACAGCGACACGAACGTGCTCGCGCTGGCGGCCGCCCGCGCATCGATGGCGGACGAGGGGCTGGAAGCGCGGAGCATCAACGTGAACACCGAGGCCAAAAAGATCGCCACGACGACGCTCGACGACCTGGGAATCGAGTACATCCCCACGCAGACGAACTTCATGATGCACCGGGTCAGTGGGGACCTCAAAGCCTACATCAGCCGTATGCGCGAGCAGGGCATCCACGTCGGACGTCCTTTCCCGCCCATGATGGAGTGGAACCGGGTGTCGTTCGGACTGCCGGAGGAGATGGAGCGGTGGGCGGGCGCGCTGCGTGGCATGCGCACGATGGGGATGATCTAGCGGGTCGACACCCCTCCGCTCGGTCGAAGCAGGCGCAGAACGAAGGGGAAACCACGAGCACGCGGGCTCCGTAGGGTGGGCGGTCACCACACCCGCCCTCGGAGATCCTCGTGCGCGTCCGCCCTGCATCGCTGTTCGGCCTTACCGTCCTGCTCGTCCTGGTCGCTTCGCCCCTCTCAGGGCAGGGACTCAAGGTCGCGGTGGGCGACGTGGGTCTCGGCGTCGGCGACGTGCCTCGGCTCGACGGCCTCCGCCTGAACTTCCGCGACGATCAGCTACGCCTGGTGCGCGGCGTCAACGTGACGATCTGGACGCCGTACGAACATTCGGAAGGCGTTGTGCAGGGGGTCGCGCTCGGGTTGCCCCTCACCGGCGCGAACGAGATGGCCGGCCTCGCGCTCGGCGCGGGAATCGCCGTGAACCGGACCTTCTCCGGCATCGGGCTTGCGGCGATCGGCCTGGGCGCGGGGGAGGACCTCCAAGGCATCGGCTTCGGCGGGGTCGGCT
>JBBSOM010000253.1:0-5150 GCA_038259715.1 Longimicrobiales bacterium | reverse complement strand
GTCCGTGCCGCGCTCGATACCTACCACGTCCCCTACACCTACTTCGCCGATCAGAAATTGAAGGAGGGCAACCTACGCGCGAAGTACGACGTCATCGTCTTCCCGCAGGTCGGCGGCGATGCACAGTCGCAGGTCAACGGAATCGCCATGACCGGGAAGATGCCGCTCCCGTACCAGAAGACCGACAAGACGCCCAACCTCGGCGCCAACGATACGAGCGCGGACATCCGAGGCGGCATGGGCTTCGACGGCCTCGTTCAGCTCGCCAAGTTCGTGCAGGACGGCGGCACGCTGATCGTCGAGGGTTCGACGTCGAATGTCTTCCCTGCGTACGGGCTCACACCTGGAGTAACCGTCGAGGACCACGACGACCTCATCGCCCCGGGCTCGGTCGACCGGGGCATGATCGCCGACAAGGGCAGCCCAATCGTGTACGGGTATGCCGGCGACCAGCTCCCCGTCTTCTACCGCGGCGACGTGGTGCTCTCAGCGGGCGGGCAGCTCGGGCGCCTGGCGCGGGGCTTCCTCGGCGGAGGCGGCAGCAGCCCATGGCAGAACACCACACCGATGGCCACCCTGCCGAAGCTGAGCCCCTGGGAGTCGGACAGCACGGAAGCCGGTGGCGGCAAGGGCGGCGGCCAGCCCGATCAGTTGTCCGAGTTCCGCCAGCTGGCGCGCGATTTCGGGATCAGCGTCGACGAGAGCGGGCCGCGCGTGGTGGTGAAGTTCCCGGACGACCCCGGTCAGATCCTGCTTTCAGGTACGCTCGGTGGAGGCGAGGCCATCGCGGGCAAGCCGCAGGTGCTCGACGAGCCGGTCGGCAAGGGCCACGTGGTGATGTTCGCGATCCGTCCGTTCTGGCGGTGGCAGACGCAGGGCACCTTCTTCCTGGGCTTCAACGCCATCTTGAACTGGAACGACCTCGACGCGGGCAAGCCGGCGGCCAAGGCGACGGACGGCGCGGGCGGAGGCGCTGCCCGGTAGCTCAGTCGATCGACTGGGGCCGTTGGCCGCCAGGAGGCGTCCAACCACGATCCCACCGGGCACTCCGACTTCGGTCGGGGGGCCCGGTTCCATGTTTCGGGGCCATTGCGTGGAGAGGGCGGGTCGAACAGCGTCCGATGTCATCACGGAACACCTTGCCGGGAGGAACCGACGTGCCCACCCACGTGGAAGGTCACCTCACGCATCGCATCGGGTGGCTTCGCGCCGCCGTGCTCGGAGCCAACGACGGACTCCTCTCGACCAGCAGCCTCGTGGTCGGTGTGGCGGCGGCGAACGCCGACCGCGGCGCGGTCATCCTGGCGGGCGTGGCGGGCATGGTGGCCGGGGCCGTCTCAATGGCCGCCGGTGAGTACGTGTCCGTCAGCTCGCAGGCCGACACCGAGAACGCGGACCTCGCCAAGGAGCGCGAAGAGCTGGCCGCCGGCCCGGAAGTCGAGACGCAGGAGCTCGCCGGAATCTACCGGGAACGCGGCCTAGACGCCGGGCTGGCGCGCACTGTGGCCGAACAACTCATGGCTCACGACGCCCTGGGAGCGCACGCGCGCGACGAGCTCGGCATCTCCGAGATCACCGCCGCGCGGCCCGTTCAAGCAGCCATGGCTTCCGCGTCCACGTTCGCGATAGGCGCCACGCTTCCCCTCCTGGTGGTTTTCCTCGTTCCCTCGCTGTGGTTGAGCCCGGCCGTCAGCGCGACCTCTCTGGTGGCGCTCGCGGGCCTCGGCGCGCTCGCTGCGCGCGCGGGCGGGGCTCCGCTGGTGCGCGGCGCCGTGCGCATGACGTTCTGGGGGGCTCTGGCCATGGGGCTCACCGCGCTCGTCGGCTCCCTGGTGGGGGGCCACGTTTGACCCAGGTTGCACTGGGAGGCCCCACGCAAGACATCGCTGGGGACCACCACCTGCTCGATGTGGCGAAGAGGCTGGAGACCGCGCTGAACGAGGATTAGATTCGGCTCATGACATCACGACCCCTCGATACCTCACCCGAGAGTTGGTCAGCGTACAACTCTGTCCTGGACCGCATGACCGGACCGGGGCGGCTGTGCGCCGCGATCGAGCTGAGTGAAGCTGTCCGCGAACTTCGCTTGGATGGGATTGTCGCACGTCACCCGGGATTGACTCCCCGAGAGGCGCTCGCTCGGTTGATCTCGGAGGACTACGGGGTGGATTTGGCCCCGCTCAGGTGAGCCTGACGGCGTTTCTCCGGAGGGTCATCCAGATCCTCGACGATGCGGGCGTACCCTATATGGTGACCGGTTCACTCGCCTCCGCGTTCTACGCGGTCCCAAGGGCCACCCAGGACCTCGATATTGTCGTTGAGACCGAGGAGAGCGGGATCAGGCAAGTCGTCCAGGCACTCCTCGACGCGGGATACTACGTCGACCGGGACGCAGCCCTTGAAGCGCGACGCATGCATGGTCAGTTCAACGCGATCGACCCTCACTCGGGGTGGAAAGTCGACCTCATCGTACGTAGGAATCGCCAATACAGCAGCGTCGAATTCGAACGTCGCATACACGCGACCGTGATGGGGGTCGAGGTTGCGATGGCGAGTCTCGAGGATGTCCTGATCGCGAAACTCGAGTGGAGTATGCTCGGCGACTCTGCTCTGCAGCGGCGCGACGTCATCCAGCTGCTCGAACGCACAGGTGACTCCGGGTACGGAGACGGACAACACTTGACTACTGCCACCTCGAACGTCGCCCGTCCCCCTACCTCTGACAGCAGAGAGTCGGCAGACCCGTTTCAGCCCGCCAACTTGCCGAACCCTGGTCCTGCGACGCATTTTGTGCTTCCGAAACCTCCATACCTCCCGCATCAGGTTTTCTGCCCATGCTGGTGACCCGACCGCGCGCCACAAGCGCACAGTGCGCCCTGGGCGCGCTCCTTGCAATCACGGCGACGGCCCTTCCCGCCGCAGCCCAACAGACGCCGTGGTCGCCCCTGCACCGCGGCAGCGAGAACATGCACGTCCTCGGCCACGTCCCGCTCGGCCCGCGCTTGAGCGTGGCCGACATGGATGTCGAGCAGGAGATGTCGCGCCCCTACGCCTACATCGCCCGCATGGTCTACGGCGACGAGGGCCCGAAGGGCACCGACATCATCAGCATCAAGGATCCGGACCACCCGAAGGTGCTGTACCGCTGGCGCATCGAGAATCAGGACCTGCACCAGCGCACCGGCGGCATGGACGTCAAGCACTTCAAGCTCGACGGGCGCTACTACATCGTGCAGTCGCTGCAGTTCGGCCAGGGCGGCCCGGACAACGATCTGGGTGCGGTCATCCTCGACGTGACGGGGCTCCCGGACACGAGCACGGTGAAAGAGGTCGCACGGATCCGTGAGCCGGAGAACCCGGGCGGATTCCACAACATCTTCATCTACAAGCACTCGAACGGTGGCGTGTACCTTTTCACCACCGTGAGCGGCCCGTACGCCAACGTCTACGACCTGTCGAAGGTCGTGCACGGCGACGTCGCGAATGCGCGCGTGGCCCGGGTGCCGATTCCCGAGTCGAACATGGGCAGCGGCGGCTCCCGCGGTTACCACGACTTCTACGTCGGCTACTACCCCGACGCCGGAGAGGACCGCTTCTACGGCGGCGGCACAGGGGGTTATTACGTCTACGACATCACCGACCTGCAGGACCCCAAGCTCAGGGTCACGCTGACGGGCATTCAGGGCATCAGCTACGGGCACACCTTCACGCCGAGTCCCGACGGCCGATACGTGGTCGCGGAAAGCGAGTACCAGTATGCTCCGCTGCGGATCTTCGACCTCCAGCCCGCGCTCGACGGCAAGGTCACGAACATCCGGGAGCCGATCTCGGCGTTCACCGCGGACTGGACGCACCTGGTGCACAACCATGAGGTGCGCTGGCCCTACGTGTTCGTCTCGGGGTACCTGGACGGGCTTCAGGTGTTCAACCTCCAGGACCCGGCGAATCCCGTGGCCGTGGGCTACTACGACACGTACGTCGGGCCGCCGAACACGGACCGGTACTCGCAGTTCAACGGCGCCTTCGGCGTCGACATCCGCAACGAGGACGGCCTGATCGTCCTCAGCGACATGTCGACCGGCATCTGGACCTTCCGCATGGACGGTTTCCAGGGCTGGAACGGCGAGGACTGGGGTATGCCGGACATCTCATCGGCGCAGAAGTGGGACGCGCCTCCCATGAAGAAGCCCATCAGCAACTAGGGAAGCAATGCGAAGGATCGCCGTACTCGCGGCGCTGGGGGTGGCCTCCGCCCTCGGCGCCGCGCCCCCTTCGGGGACGAACTCGAGCACCGCGGAAGCCGCGGTCGCGGCCGCCTACTGTTCGGCGGAAGTCGATGCCCCCTCGGGGATCGCGCGGCTGCGCGAAGAGCCAACGGAGACGGTGACACCGGCCGACGCCGATCCGTCGTACTACGCCGTGGATCTGGTGGCGACGAAGAACGTTCCCGGAACCGCGCGTGCCCACGGCCTCGGCCATGTCGAGTTCGCGCCCTCACCGTTCGGCGTCGCGCTGTCCACGGACGGGAGCTACGTCTACGACATGCGGCTCCAACTCCAGAGGATCTCGCGCCCGTCGACCGGTGCCCTGGTCGCGTGGGTCACTACGCCACAAGTGGACCAGATCCGACGGATCGGCGCCTTCGACGAGAACCTCGCGACGTCGGGCAGCGTGTCCTGGAACAAGTATCTCGTGGTGGTCACGCTCGAGGACAAGGACGACCCGGACGCCACGACGTGGTCCGGCCCGATCGTGCTGCGCGGCATGTCGCGCAGCGGCGCCATGCACACGATGGCCGGGCATGGGCCGTTCCAACAGGAACTCTGCGCTAAGTACGGATACCGATGATGCGCACGGTTTTCGGTGTCTGCACCGCCGTACTCCTGTTCGCGGTGCCGGCGGCCGCACAGGACGCCATGATGCACATGGGCCACGACATGGCCAAGCCCGGTTCGTGGCGCATGGTTCCGATGGATCCGAACATGCCGATGCTGCCTGGCCTCGAGAGCCTGGTGCCTGTCGTGGAGCCGTTCCTCCCGGGCGCGGGCATGGATCCGTCCATGCTTCCGGCGGCTCGCCCGTCGGAGACGGTCAAGATGGCCGACGGGGACACGCTCGACATCTCGGTGTCGATGGTCCGCCGCACCCTG